>MNXL01000171.1 GCA_001871755.1 Anaerolineae bacterium CG2_30_64_16 | reverse complement strand
GCTGCCGCCGATAGGTCGCAGGAGGACCAGGTTCGGGTCATCCGACGGGAGGACGACCCATTCGCGTTCGCGGTAGCGCACCAGGGTGCCGGGGGTGGTGATGGTCATGTGTGCTCTCGAATTCTCAAACGAATCATGGCGAGGTTCCCGGTGTCAATGCGAAGCTGAAAACGCCTGTGCGATTTGACTTGGGATAGAACTGACCGTTAGCGTCGACGGGCTGCACAACATAGAAGTAGCTCGTCCCCGGCTCAGCAAACGCATCCGAGTCTGTGAACGACAGTTCGTCGCCGGCCGCCAGTGCTGGGGCCACATCCGGGTCCAACTTGACGGAGTCTGTCCCGCCTGGGCTGAAATATGGCGTGGTGCTTCTGTAGACTTCGTAATGATCCACGCCGCTGCCCATGTGTGGCCAGGTCAACTCGGCTCCGGTTTCGAGTTTCGAGATGATGACCTCGGACAACGGATAAGTGCCGGTCACGGTGAACGACCCATCGTCCGAGCCGATACCCCCCTGGTAGGTTGCGTTGGCCTGGATCTGCCAGGCGCCGGCCAGAACTTTTCCACCCAGGTTCCCGGCAAGGTCAGCCGGGTGCAGCGCCAGCTTGTACGTTTCATCGGTTGAATCGTACGACAGCGGCACCGTGACCGTACCTCCGGGTGTGATGATTTCCGCAGAGACAGCAGCCCCACTGACCGTTGCGTCTCGATCCAGCACCTGGGCCGTCACCGTGATCGTGTCTAGCACGCCTACGACACTCTGATCGGTCGATAGAGCGACCGTTAGCTGGGAGATGACGAAGAAGCCGCTGGTCGCATAGGCGGGATCATAGCTGGGATGCTCGGCTTCGAAATCGACCACATATTCGCCGACGGGTGCTGTGTCCGGCAGGGTGAAAGCGCCCCGGTAGGCTTCGCATGATTCGCAGTAAGGCAACGTGAGCGTCGTGGAGAACTGAAGCGTCGGCGTTGCGACAACTGTGGCAGTAACAGCCGTCGCCGGATCCGAGAATGCCTGCAGGTTCTCGTCCAGGATGCTAGCGGTCAGGGTTACCTCCTGACCCGGTGATGCGTTTCCTATGCCGCAGACACCGGCCAGGCTCAGGTCGGGCAGCGTGCTGGGTTCATTAACCACGAGGGGCTGTTCAGTAAATTCGAACAGATCGCCGCTCTCGGCCGAGAAGCGCAGGGGGATGCCCCTGCCCGTCACTAATGGCGTGATGGTCCAGGTTACGGTAATCGTCTCACCGGCGCCGACGTTGTTGAGAACCTGGTAGGCCGGGGCAACCTCGAACAACGCTTCGATTGAGTCTACATACTCGCGGAGAGCGATAGTTGTCGTGATGGCACTGAGTTGGGTGAGCGTGTCGTTGGTGACGCCCGTCGAAATGACGAACGGAACGCCGTGCGTGACACTGGTTGGGCTTTCCAAGTTCACCAGCAGGCCACCCGCACTTGCTGGCAGACCAACTGCAGTTAACGATGTCAACGCTGTTGAGCACCCAGCGCCGTGGTAGCAGGGTTGGACGTCTGCCACGCAGGTGAGGTTGGGGAAAACCGGCCACCGCTTATTTGCGTTGCTTTCCTGCTGGCATTTGGCGCAATCGACGGGAGACTGGTAACAAGGCGCTATGCAGCGATACTGTTTATTGACCCAGGGACTGGCTGATGCTAGAGGATACTGGTCTGCCCAGGCTTCCTGTACCTTGTAACCTGCTGCTTCATAGGTGTTCTGCTGATCGATCGCCTTGTTCGAAGTGGAGTCTGCCTGTTTCCAGAATGGTTCCGAGCTACCGATATAGGCTTCCGTCCAAAAATGCCCAACGCTTGTCGTACTTCCTGTTACTTTCAGCAACGCCGATATTATTCGTGTGGGTAGATGGAGCGAGCGTAGCAGCCCGGTTGTGAGATCTGCATAGTGACGACAAACGCCTACATCCCGACCTCGGCTCCTCAGTAACCGCGTGTCAAGCAGTCGCATGAAATAAAGCTCCTTGTAATGGAACTCTGCATTCACACGATCCACCAGGTTTCGCACAGCCTGTTCCGGAGTATCGGGATCGCCCGCCTGTTCGGGCGGGGTTCTGGGCTTGCACACCTCTGACACCGACGTGCGATCAGTTTTCACACATGCGCCCGCGGCATACTGCGCGTACTGCTGAATGCTGGGGTTCTGTGGGTTATGCAGGCAGGAGCCAACCTCCATATCGTCGTTGCCGATCACCGTGTCGCTGAACGATATCGGTGAGAGGTTAATCCCAATTCGCCAGCTTCCGGTCAGGCTTTGAACCTCGATCCAGGTCTGGCCCGAGAGCGATTGCCTGAGCGTGGGGTCGCTGTCGACCACGTAGATCCAGAAGTCCAGCCATCTGGTTTCGCCGGGATTGATTGTTCCCAGGCTCAGACTTGCAGATGCGGGGTTGATTTGCCAAGCACTGCCGTCGTAGGCCTCAATTCCAGCAGTTGATCCCGAGTGTGGGGCTCCCACCACTTGGAAGGTGGCATTGGCGATAGGAGTATTCCCGTTGTTAGTGAACGGCAGACTGAGATGGACGTGATCGCCGGTGCTGATACGCGCGTCCGTCTCATCAATGACTTCGGCCGGCGTCAGGAACTGCGCCCCGGTATAGACTAGGCTGGTTACTGCTGCTTGGCCCACGAAATCCTGCCCCGTCGCATCTGGCGGCACGGTGACCGTGCGCGAGGCTGGCGTGAAGCTATAGCCGCTCTTGCTGGGCGTGAGGGTGTACGTGCCCGCCGCGAGCCCGGTGATTGTGTAGGCGCCATTGCTATCTGTGGTTGTGCTGGTTGTGTTGCCGTCCGCGCTAGCAGAGACGGTCACGGCGGAAAGGGGTTGGTTAGCGCCATCGGTCACGCGGCCGGAGACGGAGTACTTCTCTGTCACCTCAATCCTGAGAATGCCATAGTTGTCTGAATTGGGGTAGTCAACCAAGCGAAATCGCGCGGGAAACCCTCGTCCGGTGACTGCATACTTGTACTTGTGATCTGGACGGTAGTTAACATCAATAGGTGTGCCATATAACCAAGTAGCTCCCCCATCCAAGCTGATCTCAAGACGTTGGTTTGGCCAAGGAGGGCCTCCCGGTGCGCCACAAGGGGCCTTACTGGCAGGTGCCGCGAACACGTACGCAGCATCAACACCCACCTTACCGTTCTGAATGCCTGGTGATGGAATAGTCGGTCCGTCGTCTGGTTGTCCACACCAAGAAGACCACAAGGTAGCATACCAGGCGCTCCATGTGCCGGATACCTGTACAATGTAAGGAACATCTATCTGGAGCGTTTTCGTCCCCGCAACTGGGTTCTGGCTAACGCGGGTATCAAGGTAGATCTCCTCGTTGGTCAGGATCTTGTTCGCCGCTTCGCTCACGTTCGCCGGCGTGTATCGGTGTGCTGTGCCGGTAGGAAGCTGCGGCAGGTGTGGTGGTTGGCCAGTCCACGCAAGACCGGTCGAAGAGAACGCGAAGGCCAGCACGATCAAGCTGATGAGTATGCGGTGCATCATGGGTTCCTCCGCCAACAAATGGTAGCAGCCACGAAATCTGCCGTGGATCAGGCGGGTTTCTGACAGAAAATATCCGTTCGTTCCTCCAATTGCTCCTCAAGATCGCGATCATACCGGATCACGACAACCCGATACCCGCGTGCCTTCAGCTCCCGCCGGATCACCTCATCGTTCGCCTGCTGCTGCGGCTCGTCATGCACGCTGCCGTCGCAGTAGACGCATGCGTTGGGCTCGTAGAAGAAGTCGGGCACGGTCATCACATCCGGCACCGTGTACTGTGCGAAATCGGGCAGCCGTCGGCCTGTGCGGTACAGATGGTCGAGCAACGCACGCTCCAGCTCAGAGCGGCTGTCGGTCAGTTCACACAGCCACCGGTAGTGCGCCTCGTAGTCCCGCACCGCATCACCTATCTGGGTGACGCTGCCGGCCAGCGCCAGCAAGGCATCGCGTACCGCATGGCGGTTCAGCAGCCGATGATCTCGCTGATTGTGGTACGACATCAGGCACTCATAGCAGGCCCGAGCGCAAGTATCGTCGTCGGTCGGATCGTCGGCTGGTCGCAGGTCGGCGCCGGTCGCAGGGTCGAAGTGCAGAACCTCCAACGCCTGCCGGGCGACGGCTGCCAGCGCACTCGGCTCCTGCACCAGCCGCCGGAGCACGCCCAGGCCGCCCTCGGCCCCTTCCCAGAACAGGATGCCGAGGTGGTCGCCCTCGCCGATCAGTTCCGAGGCCAGCTCGCTTTCCTCGACCTCGAACAGCTCCTGGATGCCGCGCGCCAGGGCGTACTGCAAGCTCGGCAGGAACGATGGACTCGAGAGGTCACCGACCTGTCGGGGGTAGACTAACAAGGCGTTGGCCGTGCCGCGTACGAAGAGCCGCACCTGCGACTTGACCTCCGCCGCTGCGCTGCCGCCACCGGCGTTCTTACCGGGCGTCTCATTCTGGCCCAACCACAGCCCGCGCTTCACGTCGAGCCGGTAGCCGGTTTCCTGGCGTCTACGCCAGCCGTGGTTGATGCGCCACAAGGTGGCCGCGGGCGCGTAGGCCATGTCGAGTAGGGGCGGGGTCTCCCCGCCCGACGTCGCGCCAGCCGGTACGTATGACCGCGCCAGCCGCCGCCGCAGCCGGCCATCCGGCCCTTGCGCATACCGGAAATTGGTCTTCACGTCGTACCCCATCCGCAGGCGCTCTTCCTCATCGCTGGTGATGCGGTCGCGCCGTTCGGTGCCCTGGGTCGGCATCTCCAGCAGGTTGACGACATACAGGCCGCTAGATTCCAGCGCGCCGCCGCAGTTGCCGCACTTCTCCTCGTTGACGGCTTCGCCCTCGTGCAGATACCCGCAGCCCAGGCACAGCTTGGCGCGCACAAAGCGCTGCTCCGGTTCTTGTGCGGGCAGCCAGGCCCGGTTGACCTGGTACTTCGCGCCCTCGTGGTAGATCACGTTGTCCGGCCCGAACTCGTTGATGGCCAGGAATCGTGGCCGGCTGATGAACTCGCCCTCGCTCCGGCTGGAGACAAACGCGCGGACCGGCAGGGCGGGAAAGTTGTAGCCCGGCAAGAACCCTTCGCTGGCCAGGTAGCGATACGCGTAAAAGTCACTCTCCTCAGCCCGTACGTTTTGACAGGTGAGCAGCTCCAATTGCCGCTTTGCCTCGCGCATGGCGATCTCGGCATCCTTGACCGCCTCCGCGCTGCTCTTGCCCGCTTTCATGAAACCCATCACCTGGCGCTGCTGGGCATCCATGAGCTGGGCCATGGCCGCGCGATAGAGTTGGTACCAGCGATCGAACGCGGCCTCGAACGCGACGGCTGCCCGGTCAATCTGCGTCTCGATCCAGCCGGTGACCAGCCAGTCCGCATTCTCCACGTCCGGCCCGCAGGCGGCCAGCACGCGGCGGCATTCTTCAATGCACGCCCCTCGCTTTGCAGGCGTCAGCTTGATCTGATCCCTGACCGCGTCGTGCAAGGTCAGCGTGGGCTGGGCGACATCCACGACGGCCAGGATCGAGCCCTGGTCATCGGTCAGGCTCAGCCCCGTAGCGGCGAGCCAGATGGCATGGATGTGACTGCGGACCAGATCCTCGTTACTGAGATCCAGCCGCGGCGCGGTGACCTCGCCGGCCACCATCTTGTGGCGCTGGCGGAAGAAGTATTGGTCATGGCCCGATCCGCCTGAGCAGTAGGCCAGGATCAGGGCGGGCTGGCCCGCGCGGCCGGCGCGGCCGCTCCGCTGCGCATAGTTGGCCGGCGTGGGCGGCACGTTGCGCAGGTGCACCGCGTTCAGGTCGCGGATGTCAACGCCGAGCTCCATCGTCGGCGAGCAGAACAGCGACGCTAACTGACCTTTGCGGAACGCAGCCTCGCGCTGCTCGCGCACTTCCGGCCGGATCTGCGCGGTGTGTGCGCCGCCCTCCATGCCGCCGAGCAACGGCCCGGCGCTGCGATAGAAGTCCTGGAAGAAGGAATTCGCACCCTCGACGACCGGTGAGTAGACATCCCCGCGTCCCCGGTGGCGGCGCAGTGGGTTGGCAACCGGTAAGCCATCGCCCAGCCGCCAGATCAGCGCACTGGCCCGCAACCGCAAGCCGCCCTGCTGCGCCAGCCCTGAGCCTTCGACCCCGCGCACCAGCACCTGATCCCCCACCAGGGCATCGGCGATCGCCCGGATCAGCCCGTCGTATTCCGCGGTTGTGACCGGCCGTCCCAGCGCCTCTTTTATCTGGCCCTTCAGCCACCGGCCGATCACGCTGCGGTCCGACAGGCTGAAGTCGCCCCGGTTGCGGTCGTCGCCGGGCAGCACGAAGAACGAAGCGTAGCGCAAGCGCTCTTCATCGTCGAACGCCCACTGCTCCCCCAGGTACTCTCTCGCCCGCCGCTTGAGCTCGTCCTGGGCCGTCCCGCGACTCAAGCAGGCGACGTCAATGGTGGACTGGCGGCGCATCTCATCCAGGAGGGTGCGCAGCAACGCGGCGCGGCGTTCGGCGTCCAGCGTATCCATGACGATGACGCCCTGCCATGCGCTCGCGCGGCCTGCCAGCTCGACCAGCCCTTCGTAATCCATGCGCAGCAGCCCGCATTGTTCCAGGTTCGGCTGCACCACGCGCCAGCCCCGCCGCAAGTCCTCATACAGGCGATACTCGATGAGCTCGCAGAACGCGGCCCGCGTCTTCTCAGCCTGCGGGCTGAGCGGATTGAGCGGCTCACCCCCGGACGGACGCGCGTAGTCTGCCAGGCCCAGCCCTAACGCCGCAACCACGCGGCTGGCCACCGTATCGAAGCGTAACTCGCCGTGCTTCTTCAGCGCTGTATACAACGCGGAACGCAGCATGGCCACCTGCACGAAGTCGTTGAAGTGGCCGGCCTGGAGCGAGGCGTCCTGCCGGTTATCGGTGAAGCTGAGAATCTTCTGCGCCTCGCGCGGTAGATCGGTGTTCCGCATCGCCGCCACGGTGGACAGGGACAGCAGCGTCGTGGCCGTGCTGCGGCCTTCGCTGGAGAGCGCCGACAGCTTGCGGAAATCTTTCTCATCGCGGCGCGTGTACGCCTCGCCGCAGGCCAGGCACAGCATGAAGGGCGAGATTTGATACCAGCACGGCACCGCATCGGGCGCGGGGCCGTCGGCGAAGCGACCATTTGCGCGCACGTAGTGCAGCGTCGGCCGGTGCGCCTGGTACTCTTTCTTGAGCTTGCCCGGCCGTGACGGCTCAAACCAGTGCTCTGGTAGCGCGGCGGGATCATCTTCCCAGCGGCCATCGGGATCCAGCAGCAGATAGCCTTCGCCTGCTCCGTCCTCGTAAGGGTCAGCGCCCTCCCCGGCCGTGGGAAGCACACAGTTATCCTGCTCCTGGCGGAACACCCGGTAGTACTCTTGCCCGCAGACGCGACAGAAGCGGAGCGGGAAGAGCAGCTTATCCCCCCCGCCCGGCGCGTAATACTGCCCTTCCAACGTCAACTGCCGCGTCTCGGGCGCTTCCAGGGTCGCATACACCGCGCCGCCCTGGCTGATGAACTGGTGCAGCTTGAACGCGAACGCCCGACCGCCGTCAGGCATGCGCTCTTGCGTCCCCAGAAGAAGCATCTCACGCAGCCGCGCCTTGCACAGCTCTGGATCGACCTGAGTGATGTCCGCCAACTGAAGGGCGCCCGCGGCCAGGGTCGTCGGGATGCGTCGACGGAGGACGCCACCCTCCTCGTCCAACCCGAAGGCATTCTCAATCCAACCGCTGAGGGGATGGGCGGCAAAGGCCGGCCAATCGTCCGCAGGGGGCAAGGGCGCGCCGAGGGCCCGGCGCAAGGCCGCGGCATCGGCGGGCGCGCCCTGCGGGATCACCCGGCGCAGCTTCTCCTCGATAACATTTTCAGGTTTGAGCTGTACCCCAAAGAACTTGGTCGCAAACTGCGCCACTGCTTCCCGCCGCTGCCCCTGACGCTCCCCGCTGACCATAGTGGCGCTGGTGCCGATGCAGACCAGGTCAGGATTGCCGCTGCGCTCTCGCAGGCGCCGGATCAGCAGGGCGACGTCCGCGCCCTGCCGCCCGCGGTAGGTGTGCAGCTCGTCCATCACCAGGTAGCGCAACGCGGATGACGCTCGGTCGATGAAGTGGCGCTCGCGCGGGCGCACCAGCATCAACTCCAGCATCACATAGTTGGTCAGCAGGATATGCGGCGGGTTCTGCTGGATACGCAGCTTCTCCGCGTCGCTTTCCTGACCCGTGTACTTCGCGAACCGGACGGGCATCGGCTTGCCCATGCGTGCTTGATATCGGTCGGCCAGTTCCTGCAGCGCAGCCTCCTGCGAGTTGACCAGCGCGTTCATGGGGTAGACGACGATGGCCCAGACGCGGGGCTCTTTAGGATTTCCCCGCAGGACGGCGTCGAAGATCGGCAGGAAATAGGTCAGCGTCTTGCCAGAGCCGGTGCCACTGGTGACGACGAAGTGCTCGCCGGCCAAGCCCTTGTCCACCGCCTCCTTTTGGTGCTGGTACAGTCGAAACGACTGTCCTTTCTCATCCCGGAAGATGTCTGCGCACCCTGGCTGCAGCACGCCCTTTGCCGCCAGCGAGGCCACGGTGGCAGCTTTCTCGTACGCCGGGTTGAGCTGCAGGAGGGCATCGGGCCATAGCGCCCGGGCATCGAAGATACCCCGGCCGATGAACTCCCGGATATCATCGTCAGCGATCGAGAGGAAGCTGCGGACGTACTCGCGGTAATGGTCGATGACCTCGTCGTGGATGTCGAAGATGTCCATGGGATGGCCTGCCTCTCTAGAATGAAACAGAGCAGGATTGCAGAAAGGGAAAAGCCGCGGTCCGCAGATCTGGGGACCGCGGCCTCATTTGCGCGCTACGAACAACCGTGCCAAGATGATGGCAGCGATGCCCTGTCCTGGGACCAACAGGATGCGGGCGTGAAGCCGACCAGAGACCTGGTCGGCTTCACCGGTTAATGGAGCCTATTATACCGGGATAACGCCGAACGCGCAACCTCTGTTGCACGCAGCCCGCTATGGTGGCTGGCGGACCTTGGCGATCTATCACAGTATCTTGAGGGACTTGCGATACCGGAATCTTACATGCCAGGAGGCCAATCCGATGATTCACAGCACACGTAACCTGCTTCTGATCCTGGTCGCTGCTCCAGAACGCGCACCGCTCCGCCCCGCGCGCCAGACGCGGGGATGCCTCAACGCGCCGGCGGATGCTCTCGGCGAGAGTCATGCGCCAGCGTTGCAGGATGGTGCGCAGTTCGAAGTAGCGTTCGAGATCCATGAGACGTGTCGCGTGATGCGTGAAACGTGACCGCCCTGCGGTTCCAAGGGGGCGGCCAAAACACCGATCGTCCGGTGGCCGTGTGCTTCAACCGCCAGACACGGTCAGGACGGCGTAGGTGTAATCGGAGTAGGACCAGGCCAGGATCAGGTCGTCCAGCCGGACTTGGGTTGGGGCGGCCTCTGTTGCCGGATCGAGCACATAGGCGCTGTCGCCCTCGATCCCGATCAGGACGAGAGCGTGCGGGGTATCCACGTGCCAGTATGGCAGCTCACCGGTGCGCACAAACAGAATGCAGGGCGTCCTTCTGGCGAGCCAGGCTTCCAGCTCCAGCACTGAGCCGGTGCGATAGACGACGTCGAGCCCGCGCTGAGTCAGGCGTCGCACGCGTCCGGCTGGCGTGCCGATTTCATCCCGCGTGCCCAGCCAGTTAGCGACATCGGCCTGTAGCAGCGGTTGCTGCCAGTAGGCCGCTACCATTGCCACACAAGCCGGCAGACACCACCCGCCCTTATCCTGCTGCTGGTGAGGTACGGTGAGCCAGGGCATTCCCGCGCTCCGCGATTTCTTCCAACAGGTCTTGGGTATAGAGGATTTCGCCGGTCTGCGCATCGACGTCCAATGAGCCGACCTGGCCCAACGGCCCGCGCCGCGGGGAAGCCAGCCAGACAGGGACGCGCCAGAGCAGGCGCTGACCGACGAACAAGCTCGGCCGCTCACCGTACAGCAGATTGCCCACCTCGTCGAGCAGCAGCTTGCTGACCTTGCGCTGGGCGATCACGTCCGTGACGTTTACCTGGGCGGTCAGGCTGAACGCGATCTTGACTTTAGCTTTAGCCGGTAACGTAAGCTCTCGCATTTCCAATGTCATTTCCACACCTCCTGGGCGTCATTCTACCCTGCAAGCAAGAAACCGGCAAGCGACCAGTGCATTGCCTACAGCAACCGCTCCTGCACCACCTTTGGCGGCTCCGGGCGACGGTCGGGCGGCAGCGGGACAAGCTCATAGGCCGGCGAACCCGTGCCGGTTTGTGGCACCAGACCTGACAGGTTTCCGAAAACCTGTCAGGTCTATCCCTATGAACGTTCTATGAACACAACTTGCTCAAGGGCCGGCTCCATGTTTTCGGCCGCCAGGCTGCTCACGTCTTCCATGATCCGGTGCGGATCCCCCACGCCGACCACCTCGAACGCGCGATTTTCGTCCAGTCCAAGCAGGATCACCCCGCCGCCCGTGCGGTTGGCGAAGGCCGAGAGCGACTCGTAGAGCCGTTGCGGTGTGCCACGCTGGGCCGCTTTGACCTCGACGTCTCCCAACTCGCTCTGGAAGCGCTGAACCGATCGTATCAGTTCGAGAAGCTCATCCTGTGTCATGGCTTGCTGTTCTCCGGGAAGAGGGCACCCTGCTTGTACGTGATGAAGCGTTCCAGTAGAGTGTGGCTCGGCATGGCGATACTTGTCGAAGGGCCAGGGCGGCCTCGCTGCGCGTGCGTATCTTGTATCGCTATGCCATGGCGCGGCCTCCAGCCGCAACCAAAGGGCTGTCATTGCGAGAAGCGTTCTTTGCGACGAAGCAATCGCCGATTGCCGCAATCCCATCGCTGCAACCAGGAGATTGCGGGGATTGCTTCGCAAACCATGTCCTGAGCCTTCGGCCTTGAGGGCCTCAGCCCGAAGGCTTGTCGAAGGATGCGCTCGCAATGACGCCGTCAAAGATTCTCGCGATCAACGCGAATGTTGGAGGGTAATACAATAATGGCGGCAGCGATGCCCCCATTCCTGGAACCCTCAGGATGCGAGCGTGAAGCCGGCCAGTGCCACCTGGCCGGCTGCACTGCTTGATTGCGCCCATTATACCGGGATAACGCCGCTCGTGCAACTTATCGCGGAAGGGCCGCCCGTATTGATTGCCAGACGCGAGCGTTCCTTCACACTGGTGTGAGGCCGATTGTTGTCCCGGAACACATACCAGGAGACCAATCCGATGATTCACAGCACACGGAATCTACTTCTGAACCTGGTCGCTGCTCCAAAACGTGCACCGCTCCGCCCCGTGCGCCAGATCCGCTGCCGCGGCGGCCAGCGCGCGGCGAGCGGCCACCTCACCCCAGGTCGTGCCGCGCCAACTCAAGCGCGTTGCCTCCCGTTCCAGCGTCTCAGCCCGCCGCTGCAAACCACAGGCCAATTGCGCCCGCGCGTCCGCGTCGGAGATGCCAGCCAATCCCGCCACCAGTGTCGGCACAGCGTCCGCGCTCAGCGTTTGGGTCAGGTACGCGGCGTCCAGTGGCTGGCCCACCCCGGCCGCGGCGCGGGCCAGGTTGGTGCGGGCAATCAACGCGTCCGGGTTCAGCAGGTTCAGGCCGAGCACCAGAATCAACCCGGCCACGAACGCGCCGAACGCAAACCGCCGCCGGCCCAAATCCTCCACGGCAGGGCGAACCGACCGCGCCAGGGCCGTGACGACCAGCCAGATCAGCACCGCGGCCAGCCAGAACATGAAGGCCGTAGTGTAGAGACGCAGCTCGGTCAGCCCGTACTCGGCCTGATAGAGACGCATCCGCTGCAGCGCTGACGCCAGGATGACCAGCGTCAGCAGCACCAGCAGGCCATGTAAAAAGCTGATCCCGCGGCGAGCGCGCAGCGGAGCTGGTTGAGCCAGCCAATCCGCCAGCAAGATCAGGCTCAGAACCAACGCCGCTACGGCTACCAGCTCGAAGAAGCCACGCCGGGCATACTCGCTGTGAGTCAGGCCAGTGCGCGCCAGCGTATCCGCCCCGCCGAACAGATACACCGCCTGCACCGCCACAAAGCTGACGAACAACGCGTTCAGCAGCGCCAGCACCGTGATCACCTCGACGCCACCGACGCGCAACCAGTCCGGGCGACCGATCTGCACCGCTTTTTCCGCGGCCGAGTCACCTGTGAACGCGTGACGGGCCAGCCCGAGCGCGGCCCAGCTCAACATCAGGCTCAAGATCAGCCGGCCGATCAGGTCGGCGAAGTCGATGTTCCAGTCGAAGAGCTGGTGCAGATACGCTGCGAACACCGGATCGGCGGACGCGAACAGCGCGCCGAAAACCAGCAGCAGCGGCAACGCCAGCAACAGGCCGGTAGTCACGGGCGCCAGTTTCCGGCGCCCCGTTTTCGGCGCGCGCCGCGCGGTGGGCAGGTCGCTGAAGAGAAGCATGAACGGCTGGATCAGCGCGGCAATCCCGCCGAGAACCAGCGCCATCAGGTAATCGGTGAGGCTCAACCGCGGCAGCCAGCCACGCAGATAGATCGCGGCGATCAGCAACACCAGGCCCAACCCCACCAGCACGTCCACTGCCCGCAACGCCGGCGAGGCCCGCCAGGCTGCCAGCGCGCTGATGATCGCCAGCGCAGCCAGCATCACCAGTGCCGACCGGCCGGGTCTCAACTCCAGGCCACGGCCGAGGATCAGCCAGCCGGCCACGACGACCAGCGCAGCCACCGCATAGCCGACCCCGATCGGTTGGCCGTGCAACAACGCCTCGGCCAGAAAGCCGATCACCAGGGCGCCGACCAGCAGGAATCCCGGTCGGGCCACGGCCGGTCCGGTCGCCTCGATGGGCTCAGCAGGCTCGACTGCCGCACGTTCTGTCATGATAACCTCCTCAGGTTGCGACTACGACGGCGAGTATCACGCCATCTCGGTGACGCCGGCCCAGGGCAGCAGGTTCCCAGAAGGGTCAGGCGATGCGTCGATCATAACACAACCCGGCCTGTCAATCGCTACCGTGTCCACTGCCAATCTCTATCGTGCAGCCACTCACAGCAGCAATTCCAAATGTGCCTTGTCATTCCTTCGCTTCTCTCAGGACAAGTTCTGAGCGGGTTAGCCCCGATCCATTCGCAACGGCGAGAACCCAGCGAAGCATGTCCTGAGTGAAATCGAAGGGAATCTCGTTGCAGCCCAGAGAACTTGTCCTGAACGCAGTGAAGGATTCTTCGCTGGACGCACCTCGTTGCGTTAGTTTAGGCGTCAACCCGCT
>MNXL01000204.1:14138-18640 GCA_001871755.1 Anaerolineae bacterium CG2_30_64_16 | reverse complement strand
TGGCCGATTCCGCGGCGACCAAGGCCGACCTGGTCCGAGCCTACGGCGTGGATGCGGCCAAGGTGCACGTGGTCTATCTGGGCCGGGATGAGGCGCTGGCCCCGGTGCGCGATCCGGCCGAGTTGGCCCGCGTTCGGGCGCGCTACGGGATCGGCGAGCGCTATCTGCTCTACGTGGGCACGTTGCAGCCGCGCAAGAACCTGGCGCGGCTGGTGGACGCGTTCACCCGGCTCGCGGGTGACCCGGCCCTGACAGGCGTCCAGTTGGTGCTGGCCGGCAAGCCGGGCTGGCTGGCTGACGACCTGGCGCCTCGCGTCGCCCGGTTGGGATTAGCCGGACGGGTGCTTTTCCCGGGTTACATCGCGGACGCGGACCTGCCCGCGCTGCTGAGTGGCGCATTGGCTTTTGCTTTCCCATCCCTGTACGAGGGCTTCGGCATCCCGGTGCTGGAGGCCCAGAGCTGTGGAGTGCCTGTGATGACCAGCAACAACTCGTCCCTGCCCGAGGTGGCCGGCGACGCGGCCCTGCTCGTGGACCCGCACGACGTGGATGCCATCGCCGAAGCCATGCGCCGCCTGGTCACCGATGACGCGCTCCGCGCTGAACTGGTCCGCCGCGGGTTCGAGAACGTCAAGCGCTTCTCGTGGGAAAAGTGTGCGCGGGAGACGCTGGCCGTGTTGGAAGGGGTAAGTAGACGAGGAGACAAGGAGACAAGGAAACAAGGAAACAGGGGAGTGGTAGATTGGTAACTTGGTAAATTGGTAGCCCATCTTATGAAACGTACGACGCAGTGCGACGCACGCGATACGCAATACGCAATACGCAGTATGCAGTATGCAGTACACGCCGCAGACCATTCCTCATCCTGCGCGCCCACCTCCGTCCGTATCCTCGGTGTGCGCGTCGACGCGCTGACCTACGCCGACTTGCTGGCGCAGATCGCCGATTTCATCTCGGCCGGCACGCCGCACCAGATCGCGACCGTCAACCCTGAGTTCGTGATGGAGGCGCAGCGCAACCCCGCTTTCCGCGAACTGCTCGAACGAGCCGACCTCTGCCTGGCCGACGGGATCGGGCTGCTGTGGGCCGCGCGGAGGCAGGGCGGTCGTCTGCCGGAACGGGTCACCGGCTCCGATGGCGTGCCGCGGATCGCCGAGCGCGCGGCCGAGGCTGGCTGGCGGCTCTATCTGCTGGGCGCGGCGCCGGGCGTGGCCGAACAGACCGCTGAGATCCTGACCGGACGCTATCCCGGACTTCAGGTGGTCGGCGCGTACGCGGGTTCCCCGGCCGACGCAGACACCCCGGAGATCATCGCCCGGATCCGGGCGGCCCGGCCGGACATCCTGTGCGTGGCCTACGGCGCGCCCGCGCAGGATCTCTGGATCGCCCGTCACGGGGAGGCCGTCGGCGTGCCGGTCATGATCGGGGTTGGGGGCGCGTTCGATCACATCACGGGCGTGCGGCGCCGCGCGCCGGGGTGGGTCCAGCGGCTGAACCTGGAATGGCTCTTCCGGCTGATCACCCAGCCGTGGCGCTGGCGCCGGCAGTTGGCGCTGCCGCGGTTTGTGTGGGCAGTGATGTGGGAAAAGAGGTATTAGGGATTGGGTATTAGGTATTAGGTATTGGGCGCCCCAATAATACCTAATACCCAATCCCTGATCCCCATTCAATGGAGATCATCGGTTGGGGCAAGTATTCACTCTGGAAGCCGCGCTGGCATGGCGTCGCGCGCAAGCGGAGGCTGGCCGATCGGTCGCGCTGACCAACGGCCACTTCGATCTGCTGCACGTGGGCCACGTGCGCTATCTGCAGGCTGCGCGGGCGCTGACGGACGCGCTCGTGATCGGCTTGAACAGTGACGCGTCCACGCGGGCGCGCAAGCCGGGCCGGCCGATCGTGCCCCAGGAGGAACGCGCGGAGTTGCTGGCCGCGCTGGGGTGCGTCGATGCGGTCGTGATCTTCGACGATCTCACCGCGGAAGCGCTGGTGGCCGCGCTGCGCCCCGACATTTACGTCAAAGGGGGCGACTGGCAGCAGCCTGCCGGTCCGCGGCCGCCCGAAGCCGCGGTGGTGGCCGGCTACGGCGGCCGCGTCGTCTACCTGCCCTACGTCCCCGACCGCTCGACGACGTTAATCATCCAGCGGATTTTGGATCTGGGAGTGCGGATTGCGGATTGACCGAACCGAAGCCGGAGTCGAAATCCATGAGCCGGGCCGCCATGCCCAAAGGGTGCGATGCCTAACCACGAGTCACCATTTTCACATCAAGACCGGCAATCGGCTATCGGAAATCCGAAATCCGAAATCCGAAATCCGAAATCGCAAATCCGAAATCCGAAATCCGAAATCGGGTTGGCGCGCTCCGCGGGCATCCTGGGGCTGGGCAACATCGCCAGCCGGGTGATCGGCCTGGCGCGGGAATCGGTGATCTCCGGCTATTTCGGTTCGAGCGGCGAACTCAGCGCGTTCAACCTGGCCGCGCGTGTGCCCACTATGATCTACGATCTGCTGGTGGGTGGCATGTTGAGCGCGGCGCTGGTGCCGGTGTTCAGCGACTACGCCCGACCGGAGCGTCGCGAGGAATTGGCCCGCGTCGCCAGCGCGGTCTTCAGCTTGATCGCGGTGGCGATGGCTCTGATCGTGATCGTGCTGGAGCTGTTCGCCGGTCCGATCGCCGGTGTTTTGGGCGATTTCGAGGATCCGGCTTTGCAGGGCGTGCTGGCGAATTCATTGCGGGTGATCGCGCCCGCGGTGTTGCTGTTTGGCCTGTCGGGCGGCGTGACTGGCCTGCTCTATGCGCTGAAGCGGTTCAGCTACACCGCGCTGAGCGGCGCGGTGTTCAACCTGGGGATCGTCATCGCCGCGCCGCTGCTGGCGAACCGGATCGGCGTCTACGCGCTGCCGCTGGGCATCATTGGCGGCAGCCTGATGCAGTTGGCAGTGATGCTGCCTGGACTGCGCGATCTCCGACTGCGGCTCTCCGCGGCGTGGGAGCACCCGGCCGTGCGGCGCATCCTGCGGCTCTACGCGCCGATCGCGCTGGGACTGATCGTCACCCAGGCGCAGATCATCGTGGATGGCCGCTGGGCCTCGGCCACCGGTGAGCAGAGCGTGAGCTGGATGCGCTACGCTACCACGCTGATCCAGTTGCCGTTGGGGCTGGTACCGGTGGCGGTCTCCCTGGCCGCCCTGCCCAGCCTGTCGCAGCGGGCCGTGGCCGAGGACTGGGAAGGCTTCCGCGGCATCTTCGCCCGCGGGCTACGGCTGGTGCTACTGTTGCTGATCCCGGCCGCGGTGGGGCTGTGGGTGCTGGCCGAGCCGGTGATCCGGCTGCTGTTCGAGCACGGAAGCTTCCGGCCCGCGGACACCGCGTGGACGGCCACAGCGCTGCGATTCTACCTGTTGGGGCTGATGTTTGCCGGCGTGGACTTCCTGCTGAACTACACCTTCTATGCCCGGCAGGATACGCGGACCCCGGCCATCGTCGGCGTGATCGCGGTGGGCTTCTACTTCATCGCAGCGCTGGCGCTCAAGGGGCCGCTGGGGTTCCTGGGGCTGGTGCTGGCCGATTCGGTGAAACAGGCCGGCCACGCGCTGATCATGACCGGGCTCCTTTTGCACAGCGTCGGCCGATTGCGCGGCCAACGCATCCAGGGGACTGCGTTCAAGGCCATCGTCGCAGCGTTGGTGATGGGCCTCGGGGTGTGGCAACTCACCGGATGGCTGACCGTGCGCGTGCCGGCCGGGTTTGCAGGCGAGGCGGTCGTGGTCGCGGTGGCGGCCGGGGTGGGAGGCGCGTTCTACATCCTGGCGCTGCGTTTGCTGGGCGTGGAAGAGGTGATTGGGCTGTTCAACCTGCTGCCGCGGCGGCTGCGTCGGCCTGGTAATTGACGATGCCAGGTCACTGCGGTATAATGCAGCCGTCTCCAAGAAATCATTGAGAGAGGAACCAAAATTCATGGCTAAGAAAAAGCAAAGTCGGCGCGTGCCGCGCAGCAGCACGCCGCGCATGTATGGCAATGGCAAAACGTCGCGAGCAGCGGCGCCGGTCGAACGCCAGGGTCAGCCGGGCGGTGCGGCGCCAGTCGTGAAGTCCGCGGGCCTTTGGTCCGCGGGCCGGACTGACTCCAGCCCCGCGGCGCTGGCAAAGGAATACCACTACGTTTTCGCCGACCTCCGCAGGTTGGGGATTCTGGCCGCGGCCACGTTTGCGGTGCTGATCGTCTTGGGGTTGATCGTCAGGTAGGATAGAGTTTTCTGTTGACCTGGGACTCTAACCATCTCGCGGATGCCGACAAGTTCGATCACATCAGGCGCGTGAATGTTATGGGTGCATTCCAAATGAGTTATGGAGCCAACCAAGCGGAGCATCCTGAGCGGAGCAGCGGTGTTTGCTACGTAGTCGAAGGATGCGGAGCGGCCATTGTAGGAGCCGCATCCTTCGACTGCGCCCGGCAAACCACGCCGGGTTCCGCTCAGGATGCTCACAGTACTCTCCAAGG
>MNXL01000204.1:0-14128 GCA_001871755.1 Anaerolineae bacterium CG2_30_64_16 | reverse complement strand
CCAAGGTGACGTGGCCACCAACCCGTTTGGAATGCACCCGAATGTTATGTTGGGCTTATATGTTCCAGCGCTTGTGACGCCGCTGGAACTACTAGGGGGACAAGATGAGAACGAAGGATGATCCAACAATCACGCGAATCAGGGATGCTCGCCGGCGTGTTTCTGAGAGAGGTGGTCACGATCCACAAGAGGTTGTGGACTACTACATTGAACTCCAGAGGCAGTATCAGCATCGGCTCATCGTAGACGCCTCGCAAAAGATCGGACGCTCGACACCTCGAAAGCCTTCCGCGGCGAACACGACCTCTGCCGTCTCGGCGGTGGCTACGCAATTGTAGCAGACCTGCTCGTCTGGCCGAACATGCACGAACCGCCAACACTCGCTAGCGACAGGCGGCGCAAAAGATCCTCGCGAACCGATAGTGGATTTCCGTCATCGCGCGGAGAGCTATAACGCTTGGCGGCGCGCACTCATCGTGTTATGTTATCTGTCCTTTGTCTTTCTCGGTCATTCGTAACGGGAACCACGCGGCCACGGCCAGCTCCGCAGCCACGTGGCAGCCGAGGCACAGCCAGAAGTTGCGCGTGAGGACGAATAGGGCGGTGGTGGCCAGGCCGAGGCCGGCGTTTCGTATCACCGTTTCCCTTTGGCCGGCGACGCCCTGGGCCGCGCGGGCGAACGGGTTCAGCGCCCACTCCACCGCCGCCAGGCCCAATCCTAGCCAACTTCCCCAGTAAAGCGGTTCTGCCAGCAGCGCGGCCAGCAACCGGCCCAGGGGCTCAATCGGCAATGCGGCGTCGGCCGGGACGGTCAAGCCGTATAGCCAACCGATGGCCGCGGCGCGATAGAATGCCAGATGCCACTGAAGCAACGCCGCATCCAGCGCGGCACGGCCGCCGGCCAGGGCGCGCCGCACCCCCCCCGGAGTCGCCGCGCCAGGGGGCAATCCCCGCCGGTAGACCAGCCAGCCGAAGACCGTCAGCCCGATGATGATGGCCGTCAGCAGGCCGCCCGTACCCAAGAGGGTGAGCCAGTTGAGCTCGCTCAGCCCCATGAAGTAGGGTGAGAGCGCGCCGTTGGACCACGCCGCGACGGGCGGCAGGAGCAGGAAGAGGGAGACCAGCAGCCAGCTCAGCGCGGGCAGGCCGCTCCAGGCGAGCAGCCCTGCCGGCCGCCGGCCGCGGCCGATCAGCCAGGCGACGTTGGTGGCGATGATCGCCAGCGCCAGGCTGCCGGCGACCCACAACACGGGATCGGTGAGGTTGAATTGCATCGGACGCCGTCTGTCAGGTGGGTTGATCGGCCAAGGAACTCTTCTTCGCTCGGCCGTGCTGGCTGAAGCGGGATTGTACCCTTAAAAATCTGGTTTCTGGCCCACCCCCTGAACGCTGACCTCCCGGGTCAGGCCTATTGTCGTTCGAGCGACTTGTCTTGTCTGGCTGGGCGGGTCTTCGCGTGAGGCGCAGGAAGATTCGAGGCCACCTTGCCCACTCCTCGCTGCTGCGCTTCGTCTGCTTCGGCCTCGAAGGTTCGAAGCTCCGGCGGAATGGTGTTCCCAAAGGCAGGCGGCAATCTGCGGAAGGGGCCACCGAACAGCCAGCGCACGAAGCTCTTGAGCCATGCAATCCAGTTCTGTTTCATGGGACACCTCCGTGGTCAGTTGGTCCAAAACGGTCTCTGCTTATTATATCACGGACTCCCAAACCTCAGAAAAGTGGATCCCCAACGCCTCCAGCTCGGCCAACACCGGCTCGTAGATCGCCGGTACGACGGGGATCTGGACGCCGGGCAGGTCGATCTTGCCTGCCAGGATCATCTTGACGCCGATCGCCGCGGGCAGGCCGACGGTGCGCGCCATCGAGCTGTCGCCGTGCGGGATGCCGAAGTCGACCAGGGTCGAGACGATCTTCTCCTGCCGGTCAGGATACGCGGCCTGGAATTGGTGCTGCATCAGGAGCATGTCGCGCTCGCCCGGCGCATAGCTCATGGTGGCCAACATGCGGGCGGTCAGGATGTCGATCGCCGCGCCGCGCGGCAGGGGCAGCGAGTTATCGCTCAGCAGGCCCAGCCAAATCAGATTCCGCATGACCGGCGAGTCCTCGGCGATTCGGAGCCGGCCGGCCAGGTCGGTCTGGAGGCGCTTCCCCGCGCCCCCGATCAACCGGGCGGTGAATTGGGCGAAGGTCAGGCCGGTGAGATCGGGTCGCGGCGTCTCGTCCAGCCAGCCCAGCTCGATCAGTTTGCTCAGGGTGTCGCACCAGCCCACGTTGCGCAGGGTGCCGCGGAACATGCTCCGGGCCGTGGTGATGCCGTAGGTCTGCATGTAGGGCAGGCTGTCGCGGTTCGGATATCCCTCGAAGGCGATGACTTGCCCCTCGACCCCGATCGGCACGGTCCAGCGGTGGTTGAACAGCTCCGGGCCGGGCACGGTCACGTCCTGGCGTTCGCGCAGGTAATGGGCCGAGTTCTTGCTGGCCAGCAGCACGCCGCGCGGGCTCCAGGAGAACTTGTAGCCGAGCGGGTTGGTGTTGGCCTCCGGCGCCGGCAGGCCGCCGCACCACGAGGTGAAGCTGGTGATCTCGCCGCCCACAGCCTGCACCTGGTGGATCACCCGCATGGCGGTCATGTGGTCGATGCCCGGATCCACGCCGATCTCGTTGAGCAGGATGACACCCGCGGCCCTGGCGTCGCGGTCGAGCGCGGCCATCGTCTCTTTGACATAAGATGTGGTGACCATGTGGACGCGATGCTTGACGCAGTATTTCGCGACTACCGGGTGGTAGGCGTAAGGCAGCAGGCTGACCGCCAGGTCCGCCTGGCTGATCAGGCGCTCCAGGGCCGCCTCGTCGTCCGAGTCGAGCTGGCGCGCGGCGCCCCTGGGATGGTCCTGGACGATGTCCTGGGCTTTGCTCAGTGTGCGGCTGGCCACGGTGACGTGAAAGTCAGGCTGGTTCAGCAGGTAGCGGACGTGCGCGCCGGCTACCCTGCCGGCGCCCAAAACGAGCACCTTCTTCATGGATGACATCCTCCTCGATGTATGCTTGACAAGGTGACAAGGTGACGGCAAATACCCAATACCCAATACCCAATACCCAATACCCAATACCAAATCCTCACTCCGCAATCACAAATACTGCTCGATATACCGAAAATCCGGCGTAAGCGTTCCCCGATGCACGATCACCGCCCGTTTGATCGCCGGCGGCAGGGCCAACTGCTCGAACGGCGCGCCGAAATCGGCGTGGGCGATGGCCGGGATGAAGGGCGCCAGCACGGCGCTGAACTCGGCCGACGCGTCGCGAGGCAGCTCTGCGGGCAGGATGTCCACCGCCATCACCACCGGCCCCGCCCCCGCGTAGCCGTCGGTTGTCTGGCCGGTGAAGGGATCATACACGTAGACCGGCGCGTCCTCTTCCGTGGCGCGCACGGTGCATTCGATGGACCCCTCGATGTCACAACTGATGTCGCCGATCACCTTCAGCCGGGGCGTGCCCTGCCCGTAAAGCGCCCGCAAGCTCTCCCTGGTCACCAGCCGGGGGTAGCGCGCATCCCAGTAGATGCCGTTGACGAGCACCGACAGGTAGGGCAGGTAGCGCTCGAAGATGCCTCGATACTTCTCTGGATGGTCGTAGTAGCGCTGGCAATCGAACGGTCCGCCCGGTGAGAGCGGCTCGACCATGTGCTCTTCGCGGAAGGTCTAGGCGTAGATGACGTGCCGGGCGCTTGCGCCGCCCTCCAGCGCCGCAAGCGCCTCCGGCTCGATCGACTTGATCGGCAGCAGATCCAGGATCTCCCACGCGCCGCGGGCGACGTTGCCGTAGCCGGCCACCCCGATCACGAGCGGCGTCACTGCTTCTGGCAGCCGTTCGGCCCGGATCGCCGCGCCCACTTCGGCCACGGCCGCCTTGGCCTCGGCCAGGTCGCGATACGCGTGCGGATGCCGGATAGCGGTGAGCGGGGTCGGCGCGCCTTCCCACGCCAGCCGGCGGCCCAGCGCCCAGAGCGTCTCCAACGCGCCGGCGATCCCCGCGAACCGGCCGAAGAAGATCAGCCGCCGGCCCTGGTCGTCCGCGATCTTCTCGTAGTCGATCAGGTTGCAGCCCAGGTCGAGGATGCGCTGGAGCATCGGCATGTTGTATGGCTGACCCTTGATCACGTGGGAGAAGAACACGTACGTCTTCCCCGGCGCGAACTGTTCCAGTGGGATCTCTTTTACGCCGAAGATGACCGGGCAGGGTGCCAGGTCCTCCTGCATCACCGCGCCCGCGGCCCTGAACTCCGCTTCCGAAAAGGCCCGGTTGGGGGACGGTTGCACGTAGACCTCGACGCCATGTTCATCTTTGAGCGACCTGGCGTCTTCCGGTGTAACCGGGACGCGGCGTTCCCAGCAGCTCTTGTCCTCGCGACGGATTCCGATGCGTGGCTGCATGGACTATCCTCCTAACCCGGACAAGGCCGCTACGCTTACAAGCCGGAACCAAAAAGACGACAGCCGCCACTCCCAAAATCCTTGCACAAAAAACAAGAATTTCGGGGGTTAGGCACTTGATAGTTCCCGCTCGCCCGACCGTGAACGGATCGGGCTACGAAGTGCAAGGCCCCTTCGACGCTGCTCAGGACGTCGCCTACGGGCCTCAAGGTTAGTCCCGACGAGGCTTCCATCTCGTGGTCGGATGGCGGCCGAATGGCGAACAGCCTCCGGTGGGACAGGTTGGCGGCAAATCTAACATTGTCGAGATTTTATCACGTTCGGCGTTGTTGGGGAAGTTGGAGGGGGAGTGCAGGTGCGGGCGAACGATCAGGAAGCGTCATCGCGCTGCCGCGACGCGCGCTTGCTTGGGGAGCCTGATGAGCGCGGCGGCGCTCGCTTCCCGGAAGTAGGCCCGATACGCGGCCGTCTCGTCGAGCAAGGCTTTGATCCGCGCCCCGATCGGTGAGACATCGGCCGTGTCCAGGCCCTCGCCAGGAGCGAGCAGGAGCTCATCGCCGGCCGTGTCGCTCACGATCCGAATGTGCCCCCGCGCGGCCAGCCACGCGAGGCCGGCCCGGATCGTCTCGGCGCGTTGAGCGGCGGCGGCGGCCAGGTCCGAGATATGAACGCGGCCGCCACGGGCCGTGAGCGCGTACTTGACCAGTCCGGCCAGCCGGCGCAGGTGCGCGTCCGGGCTGCTCGGGCCGGGTTCCAGGCCGAACAGGTAGACCCGCGTTGGCGCGACCTGCGCCAGCGCGGCGCGCAGCTCGGTCGGCCCCGGCGGTGCGGTCCAGATGACCAGCGTTTCGGCGCAGGGGAGATCCCGCCGATCGTAACCGGTGATCTCAGCCGTGGCTTCCCCTTCGCGCCACACTGCCACCGCGCCTTCGCTGACCAAATCTGCCAGCATTGCTCGCGGGTTGGCCGCGCGCCGGCAGTCGATCACCTCGATCTCGGCTTGCGGCGCCAACTGAACGACCGGCTCGCCCGCGCTGGGCCGGGCATCCACCCACTCGACCTGGATGTCGCGCTCCCCCCGGTAGTCGCTGGCGCGCACGATGTAGGCCAGGTCGAAGGTCCCCTCCGGCAGCGGCTGGCCCGCGCCGTCCCACCAGATCACGCGCTGCGCCACCCCTTCGGCGTCCGCCACCACCAGCAGGCGATGCTCATCGTTGCGGCCCACCGACCGGTGGTTCTCCAGCCGTAATGCGCGACTGGCCAGGGTCAGGGGCGGGTTGCCCGGCCCGAAGGGCGCCAGCCGTCCCAGGTCATCGACCAGTTCGAGGGTCAGGTCACCCAAGGCCAGGTAGGTGTCCACTTTCAGGACGGGTTCCCACCGCGCTTCGCCGAGCAGTGCGGCGACCGTGCGGGACAGGCCGCGCCGGAATTCGGGGATCCGCTCCAGGGCGATGCTGAGGCCGGCGGCCATCGGGTGGCCGCCAAACCCGGCCAGCATGTCGGCGTGGGCCGCGATGGCCGCGGTGATGTTGCAGCCGGCCACCGAGCGCGCCGAGCCGCGGGCCAGCGCGGTCCCTTCGGCCGCAGCGTGCGGCGACGGCTCGGCGAACAGGATCGTTGGCTTGCCGTACCGCTCGACCAGCCGGCTGGCCACGATGCCGATCACCCCGGCCGGCCACCCGACCCCTGAGAGCACGAGCGCGGCATGATCGAGCAGCGCGGGCTCCCGGCGGAGCTGCGCCTCGACCGCGGCCTCGACCTGGTCGCACAGCAGCTTGCGCCGGGCGTTCAGCCCTTCCAATTCGATCGTCAGGATGCGGGCGCGGGCCAGGTCGGTCGTGGTCAGGAATTCCACCGCGGTGTTGGCGTCGGCCAACCGGCCCAGCGCGTTGAGCCGCGGCCCCAGGACGAAGCCGATGTGCTCCTCGGAGAGCCAGGCCGGGTTCAGTCCGGCGGTCTCCATGAGGACGCGCAGGCCCAGCCGCTCCGTTTGGCGGAGGACGGCCAGGCCGCGCTGGAGCAGGTAGCGCGTGTCGCCGGTCTGCACGGCCACGTCAGCTACGATGCCCAGCGCGACCAGGTCGAGATGACGGGCCACGTCATCGGGCCGGCTCGCCCGATCGTACAGCGCCTCAGCCAGCTTGTACGCGCAGCCAACGCCGGGCAGTTCTCGCAACGGGTGAGACTCAGGCAGTAACTTGGGGTTTACGATGGCGTAGGCCGCGGGCAGCTCCGGCGGGAGGTCGTGGTGGTCGGTGACGATCACGTCCACCCCGCGATCGCGGGCATAGTCCACGGCCGCGTGCGCCGCGATCCCGGTGTCGCACGTCAGGATCAGGCGGGCGCCCGCGGCGATGATCCGCTGCAGGACCGGGAGGTTGACGCCGTGCGATTCGGTCTCGCGCACCGGGATGTGATAGGTGACGGCGGCGCCCAGGTCGCGCAGCGTGGCGACCAGCACGGTCGTGGCGGTCTGGCCGTCCACGTCGAAGTCGCCCCAGACGCAGATCGGCTCGCGCTCGCGGATGGCGCGTTCCAGCCGCTCGGCCGCGCGTTCCAGGTCGGGCAGCTCGGTCGGCGGGGCAGGGGTGTAGTGGTCAGGGTCGAGGAAGGCGTGCGCCGTCGCGCCGTCGCTGATCCCGCGCCGCGCCAGCATCTCCGCGACCAGCGGGCGCCCGCCGACTGCGGCGCGCAGCGCGTCGGGGACGGTCACTTCGGGTGGCTCAGACCAGGCTCTCATCTCAAAACGCGATCTCGGCGATCTGGTCGAAGTCGAAGGCGGTATCCAGGGCGGCCTCGGCTTCCGGTTCGGCCCAACCCATGTCATCGGCGCCTTCATCCAGACCGAGCGGAGCCGCCTCAACGCCGCGGTCGCACAGCGAGCGGTAGGGGCAGAAGCGGCAGCGCCCCTCGTCACCGGTCAGCGGGAAGTCATCATCGGCCAGGCCTGCGATCGGCTCGAGAACGATCTCAGCGATCAGAGCGGCCAGGTATTCGCCGTCAGCCCGGTGTTGGACCGCGTCGTATGGAAAAGTCTCCGGGTCGTCCGGGTGGTTGGCGAACCAGTAGGTCATGGCGACCGTTTCGGGGTCGATCGGCCGGCCGCCGTTCAGGTGCGCGCCCGCCCGAACCAGCAGGTAGCGATAGACGCGGGTTTGCAGCCGGGCGGTCAACCATGCCCGCTGGGGACGATTGCGGGACGTCTTCCAGTCCACGATCACGGCCCGGCGGCCCGGCTCGACCGCGATCAGGTCGTACTTGGCCAGCAGCCGGTGGCCGCTCACCGCCGCGGAGAGAGTGATCTCCGGATGGCGTAGCGGCGGGAGATCGGCCGGTCCGGCGCGCAGGTAATCTGCCCACCAGTCGCTCAGACGGCCGGTTTCCCCCGTTCCTTCGACGTCGTCAGCCGCACTGGCCGCCACCATGCGCGACAGGCGCTCGGCCGGCAGGCCCAGCAGGTGTTGGTGGATCAGGCGGTGAAAGGCCTCGCCCTGAGCGATGTGCGCCTCGAACTCACCGGCTGGCTCGGCCTCCACCGCGGGCCACGCCAGTTGGAGCAGGTAGCGCAGTTGGAAGCGCCTGGGGCAGTCCACGTAGTCTTGCAGGTTGGCCTGGCTGAACTGGAAGTCGGGGTTCACCCACCACACCTCACCGCGTCTCATCACGCACGTCTCCTACCGTGGCCTCGGCCCACTCCAACGCCTCCGTTTCCCGCTTCTCGTCCGCGGCCATCTGCTGGTAGGCAGCTTCCAGATCCGGGGACAGGACGTAGGGGCGCACCAGATCCTCGATGAAACGGCTGATTCGGCGGGGCCCTATGACCTGGTATAGTCCTTCATATACTTGTCTGTCCAGGGTAATGGTGAGTTTCGTTTGCATCGAGCGCCTCCAGTCGGTTGGCACGTGTAGCGCACGTATTATACTGCCGAACAAGAGGAAGTCAAGGCGCCCGAAAGTCCAGTGAATCAAATTCTACTCGCCACGGTCATAAAGTGAGGTTGTCTGATGCGGGCATCGTCTCGATGCACAGCATCGGCGTCACCTTGTCGCCTTGTCACCGTCCGATGCGCAGCATCGGCGTCAAGTATCATTTGCGCTTTTCCCGCCACGTCTGCAATGCGATGAGCGGCGTGGCCGGCTGGAGCGGCTCGCTGGGCCGGCGGCCGGTGTTCCAGGTGATGATCAGCTCGCGCTTCGCCCGGGTGATGCAGACGTATAGCAGGCGCAGCCGTTCGGCCGCGTAGTCGATCCGGGCTTGGGCGGTGGCCTGGCCTGCCGGCTCGGCGAGGGAAGCGAGCTCGCGCGCCACCACCGCTTTGAGCTGCGCCAGGGCCTCGGCCTCCAGATTCAGGCGATCACGCACGAACCAGCGTTCGGAGATGAAGCTGTCGTGGGACTGGGCGGACGGGAAGTCGTAGTTGTTGGCCGACATCAGGTAGACGCGGTCCCACTCCAGCCCTTTGGCCTTGTGCGCGGTGGCGACGACGACCACCCCCCGGTGCTTTTCGGGGTCGAAACCGGTGTCCGCGTCGGTGAAGCCCAGGAACTTGCGTTCGTTCTTGGCGATCACGGCCAGCTCCGCGGTGAGTTCCGGCAGGCGCCAGTCGGGGTGGCTCTCGCCAATCTGGCGCAGCACGACGGCCAGCTTGTGCGCCAGGGCCAGGTCAGCGGGCTGGTCGAACAGGTCCTGGGCGATGGTCAGAAGCAGTTGGTCGATCGGGAGCAGGGCGGCCCCCTGCCAGCGCCGCGCCAGGTCGCGGAAAGCTTGCAGGTAGGCCTGGGAGAGGTCGTCGTCCTGGGGCAGGTCGACGCAATCCAGGCCGTCTCGATCCGATAGGTTCGCGCCGCGCGTGCCCGTGTATGGAGGCCACAGGAATTCCTCCACGTGGCGACACCGCCGCAGCGCCCGGTCCGCGCGCTCCAACCGGGCGTTGGCCTCGGCGTCGTCACGATCGGCGCGGCGCCACACCTTGTACGCGGTGGCGAGTTTGACCGGCTGCGCGGGGTCGGCCAGGTAGTTGACGACGTTAGCGAGCGCGCCGGCCGCTTCCCGCGTGGCGCGGGTGCTGCGCAGCAGCTCGATGCACTCCAGCCCGTGCGCCTTCAGTGCGCCGACCACGGCTTCGCCGCGATCGTTGCGTGGGACCAGCACCGCCACGGTCTTGTCCCCGTTTTCCGGCAGCCAGCGGACCAGCGACGTGACCACGGCCTTTAGCTCCTCTTCGGGCGTGTACGGCTGGTCCATCAGGTGGATGGCGGCCGGGTCGTCGGGCGGGTTGAGCTGGGGATCGCCGGCCGGGGTAGGTTCGATGTGCGATGGCGCCAGGGCGTCGCGGCAGCCCGCGACCGGATGGTGAGCGCGTGACCAGTCCACCAGGTAGTTGGCCAGATCCATGATGCTCTGCGTGGACCGGCCGGAGTTGGGCAGATCGCGCGGCATGACGCCTGGCTCGGCCAGGAACTCGCGCAGGAAGCGCGGGCTGGCCGTGGTGAAGGTCTCGAAGATCGCCTGGTTCGGGTCGCCGACGCGCACCCAACCGCGTCCTGAGCTTGTCGAAGGGTTGCCGTCCGGCTCGACCAAGAGGCGCAGGATCCGCTCTTGCAGCTCGCTGCTGTCCTGAGCTTCATCCTCCAGGATGTAGGGCCAGCGCGCCCGCAGCCGGGCCAGGTAGTCGCCGTCCAGCTCCAGCGCCAGCAGCGCCAGACGGATCAGATCGTCGTAGTCCAGCGCGCCGCGGTAGGTCAGGCCGCGCTGGTAGTCGGCGTAGATGGCGTAGCCCATCTCGACCAGGGGCGGCGTCGCGGGCAGCTCGTCCAGCGCATAACGCAGCACGGGCGGCGTCGTGCGCAGGTCCTTGGCCTGGCGGATGAAACTGGCCGCGATGTCGCTCACCAGTCGCGGCCACTGATCACGGCGCACCCAATCGCGCTTGCGGTCGTCGAGGAGGGGGTCCAGGTAGTCGTCGGCCGCGTAGGGATGGGCGCTCAGCCAGGCCTCGGCCGCGTCTTGCAGGATCTGGCCGGCGTCCCGTTCATCCACGATCTGGAAGTCATCGGCCAGCCCGACCAGCCCTGGCCGCTCCCGGACGATGTCGTAGGCCAGGCCGTGCAGGGTGCGCACCCGGTAGCCGACGTGGGGCAGCAGGCCGCGCTCCTGGACGAACCCGGCCACGCGGCGCGCGAAGTTGTCCACAGCCGAGTTGACCAGGGTGACCACCAGCACCTCCTGGTCGTCGGCCAGCCCCCCTTCGGCCACCAGCTTGGCGGCCAGATAGGAGAGGGTCTGCGTCTTGCCGCTACCGGGCACCGCCGAGACACCCATCTTGCCGCCCTTGTAGGCCAGGACTTCGAGTTGTTTGGGTCTGGGTTGGAACATGAGATTCCGGTGTTTATGCCTCAGGTCGCGCTTGCGGTTCCAGTATAGCACAACGGACTGGTGTCGTCTACACGGTTCCCTGGTTTGACATCATCATCAGGGAGACATATAATCGCATTCAGAAGGAGAAAAAGAAATGGCTGAGCTTACGCTTATCTCTCCACGCAGATACCAATTGAAGCCGCTGGTAGAAATAGCGCTACACAACGAGCTCCGGTTGCTGGAAGCCGGCATTCGCCGTACCCAGCAAAGGCTCCGAGAGTTCGAGAGCCAATATGATCTATCCTCTGCAGAATTCATCCGCCGCTACGAGCAGGATGAACTGGAAGAAACCCTGCAATTGACGGAGTGGGTGGGTGAGTATCGCTTGTTAGAGCGTTTACGGGAAAAAGCTGATACCTTGCAGGGGATTCAGTTTGCGAATTGAAGCCTACTTTCAGCACATCTGGAAGATTATCGATGCCTGTTCGGTCGTTCGCTCTTTCAACGTGACTTACGACAAACGGGGCAGTCACGAAGGTTTTGTCCGCGGGGAAGTTTACTTCGTAGATGGTTCTGTTCTCCACCTGCGCGAGTTCGCAGATGTCGAGGGTGTCATCGAGCGTCTGACCTATGTGTACCAGTACATGGACTCCGCCGGGAGGCTGGTGTTTCGCTATGACAACACGGGACACCATCAGAAGTTGAACCTTCCTACCTATCCCCACCACAGACATGAAGGTAGTGAGCAAGCGGTCGTGGCCTCATCTGCACCAGAGTTGGTAACCATTCTCGGCGAGATCGAAACCTTGGTCCAGCTTCCCTGATCGTTACTACCTTGTCACCCCGTCACCCTGTCACCCTGTCACCTTGTCAGGTGTGCCCCGCAGCACCGTCTGGATCGCCTGCAACAGCGGGCCGCGCTGTTCGCTGCCCTGTTCGCTCAGCTCGCTGAGGCCCAGGTGGATTTGCTGGCGGCAGCGATACACCAGACCCATGACCAGCGTCGCGAGCGCCTCCTTGCGCGCGGCGACCTCCGCGGCGTCGGTCCACTTCGTGTCAGGGGACCATCGGCGGCTCAGCACGTAGGGGTGGGTGAGCGGTTGGTTGAGCCGCTCCCACCAGCCGCTACTGCCCACATCAAGCCAAAACTGGTGGTCCACCGGTCGATTGCTCATCAGAAACGTGTAGGCTGGGGCCAGCAGCACCGCGTCTTCCGGCTGCCGCGCCCAACTGCGGATGTATTGCGCCGCCACCACGCCGTCTCGGACCATCTCCACGTATTCCTGGCCCAGGGATTTGTCCTCCACGGTGGTGTCCTGACTATCGATCGATTTTCGGATCATCACCCGGCGGAACTTGCGCACCGACTCGATCAGGTTGGCGGTGATCTCTCCGGCGTCGTAGTCCGCGTGGAAGCCGTAGCCGGGCTGCGAGAGCAGCTCACCGAATAGTCGGCTCAGGAAATGATCGAGCTCGCCGGCGGGATTTCCTGACCTCCTCTGGCGCGCCGTGTGGGCGCTCACCCACGACCGCAGCCCTTCATAGCGGCCGCCCAGCACGAAGGTGATGCGCTCCTGCATCTCGGGCTCGATCTCGTCGAACGGCAACAGGACCGGCGCGCCGTCCCGGGTGCGGTAGACGATCTCGGCCAGCAAGTGGGCGCGCACCAGGTCCATCCCTTCGATGGCCTGCATCAGCGCGTAGGCCACGTCGCCGCGCGTGGGGAACTGGCGCCAGTCGGGATGACACAGCGCGGCCAGGGTCAGCAGGCACTCGGTGGCGGGCTCCTCGCGCAGCGCCCGCGAAGGGCGGTGTGAGCGAACTGGGATGCGCAGACTGGCCAGCCGGTTGGCCAGCGAGAAACGCAGCGCGCCGCTGAGGAACGGGGCCAGCACCGCGATCTCTCCGGGCGGGACCCCCTGGTCGTGCACCAGGCCGGCAATCTCGGCCGCCACCCAGTCGAGCATTTCGGGGTGGTAGCGCAGAGGCGGGTCGGTCTGATACCGTAACGCCGCCAGGGCAGCGCTCTCTCCCCCCTCTCCCTGTGGGAGAGGGGGGCGGGGGGGTGAGGTCATCCGCGCCCCCAGCACGCGCGCCAGCTCCCGACCCAACGCAGTTATATCAGGCGACGTGACATAAGATTCAGTGAAGGAGGCCTGAACCTGGCACAACGCGGCCAGCCGATACGCGCTCTCCGGGTCCGCGGCCAGGAAGCGCCGGTAGCCCGCGTCGCGGTCCCAGATCACCAACGCGGACCGGCAGGCGGTCAGCCACTCGGCGAGGATGTCGTGGGCGACCGGCGTGTCCTCCTCGACGTTGTCCGCGATCAGATGGGTGTAGCGGCCCAGCAGGTAGGCGCGGCAGGCGGGCAGTGGCCAGAGATGGTTGGCGAAGAGCTCGAATTGTAACGAGAAGTCGAGCAGGTTGTGGGCCAGGCAGTATTCCCGGAAGCGGGTCGCGCACTTCTGGGCCTCGTCGTAGACCCGGACCTGGCTCGATTCGCCGGCCCACGCGGCCTTGAGGCGCGCGGCGATTTGAGTGTGGGGAAAACCCACCAGTGCGGCCTTGTTCAGGTTGTCGAGGATCTGGCTGTAGAGCCGGTTGCGGTTGATGACGATCGACTCGAAATAGCCGGCGTTCAACAGGGGGTCGACCAGCCGGGCCATGTAGTACTGCGCGGTCTCCAGCGTCAGGAAAGTGGGCGGTCGGTCGGGGTCGGCGAACCCGGCGCCTGCGGCGGCTAGCGGCCAGAACAGCTCGGCCATCCGCTGCGCCAGCCCGCCCATCGTGACCACGGTGACCGCGCCGCCGGCCGGCGTGCGGGGTGTGCGCAGCGCGTCGGTGTAGGGTGTCGCCAGGGTGCGTTGCGGCACGATCACCAGGATCGCGTCCGCTGGCACCCCTTCATGCAGCAAGTGCAGCACGCGCGCCACGCCCGCGGTCGTCTTTCCCGCGCCGGCCGGGCCTTCCAGGAAGACCTTGCTGTCGGCCGGGCAGTGCGCCACCGCGGCCTGATGCTCAGCGAGGGACGGTTGAGTCATGAGCGTGCTCCGGGCATGATCGTTGTAACTGGCTTTTTTCCGTCCTCGACGCAAGGTGCGCAGGATGATTCACGATCCCACAACGCCCTCTACTGCTACGACGTTCTATCCTAACCCGGACAAGCCGGAACCAAAAAGACGACAGCCGCCACTCCCAAAATCCTTGCACAAAAAACAAGAATTTCGGGGGTTAGGCCCTATCATTCTCTCGCAACTTGCCGACAGCATATCACACGGTGTGCGCTAACGCAAGAGCCTGTGCAGGTGTCAAGGCGAGGCGCCCTCTGAATGACCTGGGC
>MNXL01000187.1 GCA_001871755.1 Anaerolineae bacterium CG2_30_64_16 | reverse complement strand
TCACCCAGGTCGTTTTCGGCAAGCTCAAGCTTAAGCTGTCCGGCCTCGACCAACGAGAGCAGCCGCAGGTCGGCCACCAGGCGGCTGAGCAGCAGCGTTTCTTCGTGCAACGAGGCGAGCTGTTCGGTGTCGGTCGGCAGGATGCCGTCTTGCATCGCTTCCAGGTTGGCCTGCATCACACTGAGCGGGGTGCGCAGCTCATGCGCGACATCGGCCACCATCTGGCGGCGTTGCCCTTCCGACGCGGCCAGGTTGGCGGCCATCACGTTGAAGGCGTCGGCCAACTCCCCAAGTTCATCCCCCGAACGCACGGCCACGCGTTGGCTCAAGTCGCCGGCCGCGATCGCATGAGCGGCCGCGGTCAGTCGGCGGATGGGCGCGGTCAGTTGAAAGAAGAGCAGCGCGCCGAGCGCCAGAGCGATCACGCCCGCCGCGAGAACCGCCAGCAGAATCGAGCGATTGACTTCCTTGAGGAACGCGCCGGCTGGCGACGCCGCCACCGGTTCAGCCAACGAGGCGCCGATTACCGTACCCACGATCTGCCTGTTGACCCGGATGGGTGCGCCCGTGGCAAGCTGGCCGGCGGGCAGGGTTTGGCCGGTCAAAAGATCCGCTGAATCGCCGATCACCTGGCCGCGGGCGTCCGTCAAAACGACGCGCAGGCCCATCATGGCCCACATGTCCAGGCCAGTCTCCTCTGCTTGCCCCGGCATCATACCACTCATCATCCCCATGCCCTGGCCGTAGCGGCCCCCCATCATGGAACGGGAGCCGCGTAACACCGCCTCGATGCCCTGCCAGCTCCCTTGCTGCGTATAATAGTCGGCCAGTTGGGGCGCTAACTGCGCGGCCCACAGTTGGCCGTTGCGATCCGCATAGAGCCGGAACTGCCCGGCCGTGGCTCGATTGACCAGCACGGCGACGATGAGGGCCAGCGCCAGGATCACCAGGGTAAACGCGCCCAACAGCCTGAACAAGAGGCTACGCGGCATCGGCAGCCTCCACCAACTTGTAGCCCACGCCGTAGACCGTGCGGATGGTGCGCGGGTTTTTGGGGTCCGGCTCGATCTTGGCCCTGATATTGCGGATGTGCACGTCTATCGTCCGGTCGAAGCCTTCCAGGGGGGTGTCTTGGATCTGTTGCAGCAATTGCGCCCGCGCGAAGGTGCGCCCTGGGGAGCGCACGAGCACGGCCAGCAGCTCGAACTCCGTCGGTGTAAGCTCGACGGGCCGGCCGGCCACCGTCGCCTGGTGGGCGGCGAGGTCCAGGGTGATGCCGCCGGCCTGCAATACTGCTGAAGTAGCGACTTCGCCTTCGACCCGGCGCAAGACGGCGCGCACGCGCAGAACCACCTCGCGTGGGCTGAACGGTTTGACCACGTAGTCGTCGGCGCCAAGCTCCAGGCCGATCAGCCGGTCGGCTTCTTCAACGCGCGCAGTGAGCATGATGATGGGAACCTGGGACTCGCGGCGGAGGATCCGACAGACGTCCAGCCCGTCGATGCCGGGCAGCATCAGGTCGAGGATCACCAGGTCGGGCTGCGTGTGCCGGAAGGTCGTCAGCGCCATCTGCCCGTCGCCGGCGGTGACCACGCGAAAGCCGGCCTGCTCCAGGTAGCCCTTGAGCACCGTGACGATCTTCCGCTCGTCATCCACCACCAGGATCGTTTTCGCCATTCCCTCTCGCCTCCATCTACCACCGCGACCAGTATACCACAAAACAGAAGGCCGGCGGCATCTTGGAAGATGCCACCGGCCACGCGCCGCGCTGGCGGCTGCTGCGGTTAGAATTCTTTCTCGCTGATGAACGCGCCGTGCCAGGTGTGATACCAGACCTGTCCAGTGTAGCCGTTGACGCTCAACATGCCGGCGACCTTGCCGTCCTTCAGGAAGTCCAGCGTGTAGTAGCCGGAGAACCGCGCCTCATCGTCGGCCAGTTTGGCGCCCGGCTGATTGGCGTCCAGCCATTGTTGCGCTGCGGTCCGGGCCTGCTCCACGCTGACGGTCAGGGGACCGGTCTGCTGGCCCCGGGACCACCCCATCATGCCACCCATCATGCCCATGCCGCCCGCGCCGGCCATATGCCCGTATTTGGTATTCCACATCATGTTGGGCCCCGGCTCGGGAGTCACATAACCGGTATAGCGGTTGACCAGCAGCTCGAAGGCGCCCGCGCCGGTGCTCTTCTCTTTGACCACGGCGTAGAAGTTGTTTTCAAACTCCATCACCTCGGCCAGCGCCAGGTCCGCGTTGTTGTAGTTCTTCAGGTACTGCTGCACGGCCTCTACGGCCTTGTCGAAGCTGATCGGCTGGGCATTCGCCGGATTCGCCACGCCGCCCGCCATCGGGCAGGCCGCCGGCATCGTGCCGCTGATCGGGTTACCCGACCCCATCATGCCAAAACCGCCCATCATCCCGCCGAAGCCGGACTGTCCCTGGCCCCTCATCATTCCGCCGAAAGCGCCGCCCGGCCCTTGCGCGAACGCAACCGTGGCGAACACGGCCGCCAGCAGCAGCACAGTCAATCCGATCCCGATCGTGAGTTTGATTCGTTTGTTCATCGAAAGAATCTCCTGTCTCTGAAATGTTGTCGTTGGCCTCTCGCCAACTCTTGACTTCAGTATAGCGGGAGATTGTTAAGAAGTTGTTTAGATCTGGCCAAGAAGATGTTAGCGAATCCGTGTGGCCGGCTGGCCCGGTACGGCACGATCAGGCCTTTGCGGAGAGCCGCCTCGCGTCCTTCTACGGCGGTCCCCCAACGACTGAGCAGTAGCATCGAGCTCCCTATTCGACCTTCCGCACCCTCACGCGAAAGTGGCCGCCTTCCCTGGCCACCGAGAGCACCTCCTGGCCCTGTTGGGCCAGGCTGGCGGGCACGTTGCGCACCGGTTCCCCATCATCCAGCAAGACATCCAGCACCTGGCCGGTCTCGATCTGCTCGAGCTGGATCTTCGCCCGGACGAAGTTCATAGGGCAGACGACACCGCGCAAGTCCAATTCCTGCGCCACCCTGAGGCTGTGCGCGGACTCCTGAACGGCCGGCAGCTCGACCGGCTTGACCCGGAACTGGAGGTTAGAATCCAGGGAGCGAAACAGTTCTTCGACCCGGCTAAGAAGTGCGTGGATGTCGTCGCGCAAATCCTCGAGGGTGTTGCGATCACCCAGCCTGAGGTCCAACGCCGCATCCAGCACAAGTTGCGCCCTTGGGCCGACCCAGCGGGAAGTGATGAAGTGCTCTGAAAAAGCAGCGAAGATCTCCCGATCTTTTTTCGGCTCCAAACCTCGGGTGATCAAGAGTGCTCTGGTTGTCATCACGACCGCGTCGTAGAGCGCATTTTGCGCAAGCGCCGTCTTCGCCTCATCGATATCAAGTGCAATGACGTCCATAACGCCTGCCCCGCACTCGCCGGGGCCGCGTCCGGCCAGTGAGAAATCTTCATCGCAACCAAAGTCACGGTAAAACTCCGGCGCTTCCTCGTAAGAGGGTACGTGGGCGTATTTCGCCGCCAGGGTGCGCAGATAGTCTGCACCCCACCGGTCAATCAGGTTGTCCAGGGTTTCCCCGTCCTGCCGGTTGGTGGCCGTCGCGATCCAGAACTCCCGCAACAGGGCCGGCACAGCTTTTGCGGGGACTTTGGCCACAAACCGGGCGAGCGCTGCATTTCCCTCGGCCGCTCGCCCGCCGACCATGATGGAATACACCGGTACGAGTCTGCCGTTCGTGCGCACGGCCCCCCCCTGCAGCCCGATCGGGGCGATCGGATGGCGCCCACACGAGTTAGGGCAGCCATTTATGCGAATCGGCTCGTCAAAGGCTGCATCCAGACCTCTCAGTTCTGCCTCCACAGCCTGAGCCAGGCCGCGAGACAAGCACAAGCCGAGTTTGCAGGTTGACGCTCCCGCGCAGACAACACTTCTTATGGACGGTATCGCGATCAATCTTTCGTCGCTCTCACGCAGTGCCCTGTACAACTCGTACAGACTGGCTCCCGGAACACCCCTGAGGTAAAGGTCCTGATCCTGGGTAGCCCGGAGAGCACCATCTCCAACGACTACTGCAAGTTCTGCGAGTGCGCTCAGTTCCCGGGCGCGGATGTCCCCCAGCGATAGAGGGATTCGCACGGCGCAAAGGCCTGCTTGCTTCTGAGGGAAGACGTGCCTGGCCTGCCAGAGCCGGTAACCGGGATCGTCAGGTTCATCGGCAGACATACTCCCCGCCGGGGCCGCCCCGTTCTCCCCCACCCTGATTTCTGGAACGGAGATACCTTCCCGCCTGACTTGCGCCAGCTCCTGCCTGTACAGCCGACGAAACTCATCCGGGCCCATGCGCTCCACTACAAAGCGCAGGCGGGCCTGATGCCGGTTGACCCGGTCACCGTGCTGATCGAATAGCCGCTTAACGGCCTCGGTCACCTCGAAGATCGCCGGCGCGGGGATGAACTTTTCGATTTCAATCCCCAGCGCCGAGTGTGCGCCCAGCCCGCCGCCCGCGTATACCGAAAATCCCTGTACGCCTTCCCTTGTGTGCGCGAAAAACCCCAGGTCCGCTACCGAACACAGAGCGCAGTCCTTACCACATCCCGAGAAGGCCGTTTTGAACTTCCGGGGCAGGTTGAAGTTGGCCCTGTTGGCGAGCAGATGCTCGGTGAGCGTGATCGCGTAAGGGGTGACGTCAAAAGCCTCATCAGGGCAGACGCCAGCAAGGAGGCAGGCGGTGACATTGCGGGTCGTGTTCCCTCCGCCACCCCTGGGAGAAAGCCCGACTTCGAGCAACCTTTCAAGCACCACCGGAGTGCTCTGGACGAGCACGTCGTGGAGCTGCATATCCTGGCGTGTGGTGATGTGGACGATACCGTTGCCGAATTCCTCCGCAAGCTCTGCGACGCGTTTCGCCTGGTGAGGCAGACACACACCGCCGGCGAGACGAATGCGCACCATGTATGTGCCGCTTTTTCGCTGCTCATAGATGCCCATCGGCACGCGCACGGCCCGAAAGGCGACAGGGGAGGCCTCTCCCGCAAGGAACTTCGCGACTTCGCGCGGGAAAGCGTGTGTGTCTTCCACTACGGTTTCGTGGATGCGATAGGTTGTCTTGTTCATTTTCATAACCCCTGATGTCAGGTTATCAGCACCGGTTCCTCGACCGGCTGACCGTTTGATACGCTGAAGCCCTTGATCACCGGCCGGTTCGGGTCGGCGAGGGAGACGATCACGTAACGGATGCCGGGTGTGAAGGCCAGACGCAGGTCCTCGGCCGACATCCGCGCGGGGGTCGCCGGGTGGCTGTGGTACAACGCCAGGATCTCCAATCTCCGGCCGCGCGCGTCCTTGACCGCCGCGAACTGCTCGCGTGGATCCAGGCTGAAATGCTCTGGGCTGCGCTCCACATTGGTCAGGCGATAGATCCGCTCGACCGTTGAACCTGTTCCGGCGAGCAGGCCGCACGCCTCGATCGGCGCAGCCTGCCGCGCATGATCCACCATGTCGGCCAGCACGTCCGAAGGTAGGATGATCATACCTGTGTCCCTCGCCAATCGCAGACCGGCTGCTCCTCATCCCTCAGTTCGGTGATGGTCGGTTTCTCTCCGCACAGGGGGCAGCGCCGGTTGCGCCTGAAGCCGACCTCCCGAAAATGCATCCCAAGGGCATCGAATACCAGCATCCGGTCGGTCAATAGTTCCCCTACCCCCAGCAGATATTTGAGGGTTTCCGTGGCCTGGAGCGAACCGATCACACCCGCCACCCCACCCAGCACCCCGGCTTGCGCGCAAGACGGGACGGCGTTGGCGGGCGGCGGGCCACCGAACAGGCATCTGTAGCATGCAGACCGGCCTGGCAGCACGGTGAAGAGCTGGCCGTCGAACCGCAGGATGCCGGCGTGGGAGAACGGCTTCCCCGCAAAGTAGCAGGCGTCGTTGATCAGAAACTTGGCCGGGAAGTTGTCGGTTCCGTCTATGACAAAATCGTAGTCTTTAATGATGTCCAGGATATTTCCGGCCGTCACGCGTTCCTCATAGGTGTGCACCTGCACCGCGGGATTGATTGCCCTGAGCTTCTCCGCCGCCGACCGGACCTTGGGCGTGCCGATGTCACCGGTGGAGTGCACGATCTGGCGCTGCAGGTTGGTCAGGTCCACTATGTCGCCGTCAATCAGGCCGATCGTTCCGACCCCCGCCGCCGCCAGATACATGGAGGCCGGTGAACCCAACCCACCCGCTCCCACGATGAGCACTCGCGACGCCAGAAGCTTCTCCTGGCCCTTGCCACCCACCTCCTTCAGGATGATCTGCCGGCTGTAGCGCTCTATCTCCTCCATGCGAAGGCTCACCGCGCGCCTCCGCCCATGAAGTACAGGAACTCGATCTGGTCCCCCGCCGCGACGACGGTGGTGGCGAAGTCCTGGCGGTCGAGGATCTCCCCATTCAGCTCCACCGACACGTATTCGGGGGTCTGAACTTTCTGTTCGACCAGAAGTTGGGCCACCGTGATGCCGTCGGCGGCTTCTACCGCCTTGCCGTTGACGATGATTTGCATATTTGCTCCTTCCTACATTTTTTCAAGCGCCGACTCGAAGTCGGCGATGATGTCCTTCACGCTTTCCACGCCCACTGCAACCCGGATCAGGTCGTCGGGCACACCCATCGCCTGCCGTTCCGCAGGCGTGAATTCCTGGAAGATGGTAGACGCCGGGTGGATGACCAGCGTCTTCGAGTCGCCGATGTTGGCCAGGTTCTGGGCCAGGACGGTGCGATCCACAAATCTCGCCGCCGCTTCCGCCGACCCTACGCCGAAGGTGAGCACTGCGCCGAACCTTCCCCCGAAGAGCCGGCCGGCCAATTCGTGGTAGGGGTTGGATGTCAGGCCGGGGTAATTAACCCATGTCACCCTGGGGTGGTTCGCAAGATACTCCGCAAGCGCCTGGGCGTTTTGACAGTGCGCCGCCATGCGGAGCGGCAGCCCCTCGATACCCAACAGGTGCAGAAACGTATTGAACGGCGAGGGACAGCAGCCGAGATCCCGGTAGATCAACATGCGCAGATGCGCCAGGAAGGCCAGCTTCCCGGCGCGGCGGGCGAGGGCCTGGATGTCCGCGAACGGCCCGCTGCTCCAATCGAAGTTCCCGGTGTCCACAATCGCCCCGCCGATGGAGTTGCCGTGACCGTTGATAAACTTGGAAACCGAATGGACCACGATATCCGCGCCCCACCGTCCCGGCCGGACCAGGATCGGGGTGGTCACGGTGTTGTCCACCACCAGCGGGATCCTCGCGTTGTGCGCCACATCGGCGATGGCCGGCAGGTCCGGCACTTCCATCCCAGGGTTGGTGATGGTCTCGACGAAGATCAGCCTGGTTGCGGGATCAATGGCCGCCCGAAACGCCTCGACCTTGCCGGCATCCACGAAGGTGGTTCGGACGGCGAAGCGCGCGAGCGTCTTGGCGAAAAAGGATACCGTGCCACCGAAAATGCCTTTAGTGGTTACGACATGGTCTCCGGCGCGTGTCAGGCCCATGGCGACGCAGGCAATGGCAGCCATGCCGGAGGCGCACGACAGGCAGCCGATCCCGCCCTCCAGCTCAGCGAGACGCTTCTCAAAGGCCGAGAAGGTGGGGTTGCCGATTCTCGAATAGATGTATCCGGGGGCGCGCCCGCCGAATACGTCGGCGAGCTGGGCGGCGGTGGCGTAGGCATAGGCTGTGGTCTGATGGATGGGCGCCGCCGTCGAGCCCGTGTGCGGGTCCGGCGCATATCCGCCGTGCAAAGCCAGCGTTTCGATGTCCATAATTTCCTCCTCGGGTGCCATTGTCTCGAATGGCTAATTTTCGCTCAGCCACACTGCGCAAAGTGCCCCTGGCCATCATCCTGCGGGGCTGGGCGAAAGTACAGCTTATGTAATAGTGTGGAAAGCTCATTTTTCCTTCCCCCAATGTAAGACGATGGCCTGAACCAGCCCTTTCAAGGTGTATTTCTCTGGAACCATCTGAACGGACAGGCCCAGCCGCCGGGCGGTCGCGGCCGTCTCCGGCCCCAGGCAGGCGATGGGGACGGTCCGCAAGGCCGCTTGCAGGTCGGGCTCGGCGAAGAGATCTGCAAAGCAGTGAACGGCCGAAGAGCTGGTGAAGACTACCAGGTCAGCTTCCATGCGGCGTAATAACCCCCCTATATCGGCTTGTCTCTCCGAGGCGACCGCGGCCGGAACGGTGCGATAGAGAACTGTCTCCTCGACCAGCGCGCCCATCGCCGACAGCCTCTGCGGCAATAGTGGGTTGGCCAGGTCAGAGCGGGCCAGAAGCACCCTCGTGCCGGATAGGTCGAGGGTGGCGAAGGCCTCCACCAGCCCCTCGGTGCAGTAACGTTCGGGGATCAAGTCGGCGATCAGGCCCCTTTGCGCCAGAGCTGCGGCGGTGGCGGGGCCGATGGCCGCCAGCCTGACCCCGCCCAGGATCCGGGAATCGCAGTTCAGGGCTCGCAGACGGGCCCAAAAGTGTAAGGCCGCGTTGCTGCTGGTGAAGATTAGCCAGTCGTAGCTTCTCAGCTTCCCGATGGCTCGATCAAGCGCGGCCGTGTCCCCGTTGGGCGCTATTCGGATGACAGGCGCTTCCCACACCTGGGCTCCTTCTTCTCCGAGCAGGTCAGCCAGGGGGGTCAGGCGGGTTGCCTCGCCGGCCACGAGAATGCGTCGCCCGAAGAGGGGTTTTGCTTCGACCCAGGCTAACAGCTCCTGTAATCGCACCACCTCCCCGATCACGATGACCGCCGGCGGCTGAAGGCCGCGAGCTTTTGCCTCTTCGACCACGCGGCCCAGGCTGCTGACCAGCGTTTTCTGGGTAGGCAAGGTGCCCAAGGAAACCAGGGCCACAGGGGTTTCCTGGCTCTTGCCGGCCCTCAGCAACCGTTCAACGATAGCTGGCAGGTTCCTCATGCCCATCAGAACCACCAGCGTGTCCACCGCCCGGCTGAGCGCCTCCCAGTTAACGGCTGATCCCGGCTTGTCGGGGACCTCGTGGCCGGTGACGATCCCTACCGCCGAAGAGAATCGGCGGTGGGTCAGGGGGATGCCGGCGTAGGCCGGCGCCGCCAGGGCCGAGATCACCCCCGGCACCACCTCAAAGGAGATGCCGGCGTTAGCCAGGAATTCCGCCTCCTCGCCCCCGCGCCCGAAGAGAAAAGGGTCGCCGCCTTTCAGCCGCACGACCGTCTGGCCCGCCCTGGCCCGTTCGACCATCAGATGGTTGATCTTATCCTGGTCCTTCGCGTGCTCATCTCTGGCGATCAACTCGCAGTTGGGCCGGGCATAGGCCAGAAGCCTCTTGTTCACCAAACGGTCGTAGATGATGACATCTGCCTGGCTGAGGCAGGTCACGCCTTTCACTGTGATCAAGCTTGGGTTGCCAGGGCCCGCACCCACCAGGTATACTTTCCTCTCATCCATCCACTTCTAACCTCGCTTTGTAGAGCTGGCGGGCCAGTGCCCTTCCCAACATCTCCGCCCTCAATCGCCAACTTGCTCCCCTTGCACGTGGACAGAATCGCGCCAGCCTTTACCCCCTCACAGCGGGCCAGGGTGGTCAGCGCCTCCCCCACAGCCTGCCCTTGCTGAAGGCGAGGCGCTCCCTGATCTCGATTGGTGCGCTCTTATGGCTAAGTCCTGCCAGCGCCAGCGTCATTTTCGACACCCTGGGTTTTAGAAGCCGAGCAGGCCACCGAAGATCACGGCCGCTACTCCCAGCGCCAGGACGGTGTTGAACACGGTGGCCACCAGATACACGGCGACCGGGCCAGCCCCCATCTTCTTGAACTCGCCGAAGGAGAGCTGAAGACCGATAGACACGAAGGCCAGGGTGAAAGCCCAGTTACGCAACGCGTTGATGTCGGCAAGTTGAGCCTTGCCGAACACTCCGAGCGAAGCCAGGATGGAAGTCACGATGAACCCCAGCACGAACTTGGGGAAGCGCTCCCAGATCACCCTCGCGTCTGGCCGCTCTTCAGGCTTTTTCTCCACCACGATCACCCAGTAAGTCGCCAGCAAGAACGCGGCCACACCAATGAGGGCGTTTTGAGACATTTTGACAATGGAGGCGATCTTCATGGCGACTTCGCTGTGAATGGCGCCGGCTCCCACGACTGCCGCCGTGGTGTCTATGTTCCCACCGAACCAGGCCCCGGCCCACTCGGGCGACAGCCCCAGCGCGAGCGCCGCATAGGGCATGAGGATCATCAACGGCAGCGCGGTGATGATGACCAGCGCCGTGACATAGGCCAGATGCTCCTTCCGGGCCAGCACCGCACCGGTCGCAGCGATGGCCGCCGACACCCCGCAGATGGCGACGGCCGCGCTCATGACCGCCCGCAATTTCCCGTCCAGCTTAAATACTCCCCCCAGCCACCAGGTAAACAGGAACACCGCAATGACCATGATCAGGGCCTGGACGACCCCTTTAGCTCCCACGCTCATGACCTGGGTGAAGTTGACCCCTGCCCCTAACAGCACCAGCCCTACTTTCAGAAACAGCTCCGCACGGAAGGCCTGCTTCACCTTCTCCCATACACCGACTGTGCGCAGGACCAGGTTGGCCCCTAATCCCACAGCGACGGCCCAAAGCGGATACTCCAGGGCCTTGGGACTCAGCCTGGTCAGCCAATTGGTCAGCACAGCCAGGCTGATGAGAATCGCCAGGGAGATAAGGGCCTTGGCGACCTCTACCCGCCGCTGTGACCAGGGCAAGGTACGTATATTTTCCATAGTGATATCACCTCTTTCTTGTACGGGCTTGATCTACCAGGGAACCCGTGTCAGTAATCCCAGGTAGGTCAGAAAGATCAGAACGAACCCCACGATGACCGCCAGCCAGTCCTCGCCCAGTCGCGATGACAGCGACGGCCACCCATGTTTCTCATCCATGAGGAATCCCTCCTTTGTGTTGTGCTGCTGTGACTGAAACGACCTGCCGGGGGATGAGTAGCCCGATTCCGAGGAGCTTGCGCTTCGCTTCAGCCTCGGCGTCCCAACTCAAAAAGGCCAGCGCGATAGCATCGGCGCTAGCCGCAAGGGGAAAGCTGTTGAATCGGGAAAATAAAAGAACCCAGGGGGTTGATCCCTGGGTTCTGTATCATGCTCCTGACCCCGGCGCCCCACAATTCGTGGTACTGCTTGTGGCGGGGGCAGATGGCGCCGAATCGTCGGTTGGTCTCAGGCTTGCTGCGCAGCAAACATCAGCCGAGCGAGGCGTTGCGGCCCCCGCCCAGGACAGATGCAATGCATGGTCACGACATGGAGAGACACTTTGGAAGCTGTCCGGTGAAATCTCATCTTGTTTCTACTCCGCATAAGCTCACACTTTAGCACACATATCGCCGGATGTCACGCGCCAAATGGCGGGGTCAGGAGTAGGCCATTTGGCGCATCTGCGCCGGCTGTCAACGCACCCCGCCCTTCAGCAGCCCCGCAGCGAAGGCGCGTCCGGCTGATCAGACAAGCTGCCGGATGCGTGGATCAGCCGGACTAACTCGCCCCGCAGCTCCTCGACCGCGACCAGTTTCAATCCGGCCAGTTGGACGTTTTCCACCGTGCGCCGATTGATGTTGGCCCCCATCACGCGCACCACGAGGGGGTTGAGCAGATCCATCAACGACCCGACGAACGGCCGGTCCACCCGCATGTGTTCCAGCAGCCAGATGTCGCCGCCGGGCCGGACGACGCGCCCCAGCTCGCGCAGGCCCGCGACCGGATCGGGCACGGAACAGAAGACGAAGGTCGTCACGGCTGCGTCGAACGCGTTGTCGGGAAACTCCAGGTGCTGGACGTCCATCAACCGCAAGTCTACCCGCGCCCCCAGCGCGGCCGCGCGGCGCCGGGCGCGTGCGAGCATCCGTTCGCTGAGGTCAATCGCCGTCATCTGTGCGCCGGGCGGATAGAAGGGCAGATTCTTTCCCGTGCCGACGCCGACCTCCAGCACGCGGCCGGCGGGCACGCCCGTCCAGAGCTGCTGCCGCCACGCGCCGAAGGCCGTGTGTTCGGTGAACCACTCCACGGCGTCGTACAGTGGCGCAATGCGGTTGTAACGCGCCCGGGTGATCGCCGTCTGTCTATCATGGTCCGTCGTTTGCCTCACGGGGTTATCTCCCAGACATCTCTCTGAACCATCCTGTCCCGTCCCACCTCAGACGGCATGCGCAGGTTTGTGCAGGGTGACCAGCGCCACGGGCGCCAGCGCAGCCTGGAACTTCACCATTGACTGGAATCCGGGGAAACGCCTGGCCTTAGCTTCAGGCACCAGCCTGGCGCTGAAACAACGCCACACGTAGCTGACGGCACGGCTGCCCCAGGAATCACCGGTTGTTTCGAAGAAAAGCACCATGTGCCCATCTGGCCGCAGGCGTTCCCAGGCCTTCTCCACAACTTGCTGCGGGTCGGGCAGGTGTTCGAAAACCCAGGTGGAGATGATAAGGTCGAAGGGGCCTTCGGGCAGCGGATCCGTCAACAGGTTCAACTGGTGGAAGTGGGCTCGCGCCTCATCTCCGAACTTGGCGCGCGCCTGGTGGAGCATATCTTCGGAAAGATCCACGCCCACGTAGGAACCAAGGGGCAGCCCCAACGCCAACAACCGTTCCAGGTTGAGGCCCGTGCCGCAGCCCAAGTCCAGAACGCGCCCGCTGGCCGGAAGATACGTGGCAAGGACCTGTTCCAGGGCCCGCTGGGCATCCGGATACAGCCAGTCGCGCCAGAGGAAGGCCACGGAGTCGTAGATGCGGGAGAACACCCGGTACAGCGGGCGGACCTCCACTGGTGCTGCGCCCAACATGGCGAGCCCGACTCCGACTTCGGCCACTCCTGCACCCAGCAACAGCCGACGAGGTCGCTCAGTTAGCCAGGCCGAGGCGCTAGGGTAAGGATTGTGCCGCGCTCTTGCCTGCCACTGGCGCAGGTAAACGCCGCCAAAGAACAATAGGGAAGCCCCATTCAGAAGGAACAGTCCCCCGAGGATTCGTGATAGTCTCTTGTTTGGCATCGTTCCTCCAATCGCCAACGAGTCGTGGCTGCTCTTCGGCGGGTGGTTAAGTCTTTCGACGTTCGCCAGTTACTCGACAATCAACTTCCCGCGCAACATCCCCATCTGGCACTGGAAACCGTACTCGCCCGGCTTGTCTGGCATGAACTCCACGGCGACTTCCTCGCCTTCGGGCAGGTGGGCACTACGGTTGAAGTCGGGGAAGAGCACCGTCTCCGAGCAGCTTGCGCTTTCCTGACGGGTGAAGCGCAGACGCACCGGTAGCCCGGCATTGACCACGATGACGTCGGGCGTGTAGCCGCCCTTGACGGTGACGGCGACCTCCTGGATGCCGCCCGCGCCGGCCGCGGCCCGCATCCGGCCCTTCGGCGCCAGCCAGAAGAACCAGGCAATGAAGCCGCTCAACGCCACGCCCAGGAGTGTAACGTTTATTTGTGTCGTTGTCATGACTTCCTCCCTGCCAGGGCGCACAGCCTCTCTCTGAACATTTCGACCGTTGGCCAGCCTCGCGGCCCTGCGGGCGTCGGGTACATCCGACAGCTCATGGCGTACTCTTGACGGTTCTGCGGCCACAGATCGTTGCCGTTGAACTGAAACGACGGCGAGCCGAGGAATCTGCGTCGCTGCGTGTCCTCGTCGTCTTGAACTACCACCAGCTCGACCGGCCAGGACAGCCCTTCCAGCTTCAGGGCCGCGTTCAGGTTTTCGACGCCGGTCTGCCAGGACGGGCAACCTTCAAAGTAGAGCACTTCGATCTTCATGGGATACCTCGCCATACCTTACGGGGCGAAAAGCCTGGGCTTGAAGGCGCGCAGCCGATTAGCGTTGCTCACCACGGTCACGCTGGAGAAGGCCATCGCGGCCCCGGCGATCAACGGGCTGAGCAAGATGCCGAAGAACGGGTAGAGCAGCCCCATCGCCACCGGCAGGCCCAACGCG
>MNXL01000315.1:2502-5092 GCA_001871755.1 Anaerolineae bacterium CG2_30_64_16 | reverse complement strand
CTGACCGAGCCACCGGTGGCTCGGTCAGGAGACCGGCCACAGCCACCCCAGATTATTGAGAAGACACGTCCATTCCGAGTGTTTCGCCACGGCGCGCAACCCGCGAAGAGCCTGCCCTGAGCCCTTCGACTAAGTAACTGTAAAGAAACAAATCCTGGGCACAAGCGGGCTCGGTCGGGAGACCGGCCCGAGCAAAGTGCGGAGTTATTTCTTTACAAGTCCTAAGCTCAGGACAAGCCTGTCGAAGGAATGACAGCACAGGAAGTTATTCCGTATCGAACCCTAAGTCTGGGCCTGCCAGGTTTTCCGCAACCCGTCAGGTCTGCGCCAGCCGCGCGATCTCCACCTCGAAGATGCGGCGCAAGATAGCCACGCTGCACGCGTAAGTGGCGTCGACGCCGAAATAGCTCAGGCTCTTGCTGAGCAGGCTTTGCCGCCGGCTGTACGGCGTGTCGGACGCGTAGTGCAGCAGCCCGATGTCGTAGGGCGCGTTGATGAACAGGTTGACGATTTCGTTCACCGGGTAGCGCTTGGGATAGATGTCCTCGTAGATCGCGCTGAGGTAGGGGCCGGCCTCCATCTCCAGGTCGGTATAGCCCTCCCGGTAGAAGACGTGCATGAATTCCCGGTTTTGCAGGAAGGTGCCGCGCACGGTCACCGCCTTCTGGTTGTCGAACACGGTACCGTGCAACAGATAGGGGGCCACGTCCTGGGCCAGGAAGCAATTCTTGAACAGGAAGGTGTTGCGCGACTGTTCGTCGTACACCACGTTGGGGATCATCACGTCGCCCACGCGGCCGCTGAGGGTGGCGGCCTTGCCCATCAAGTAGATGCCCAGCAGATCGGATGCGCTGGACGCGATCTGCGAGAGCAGATGGTAGGCGGCAAAACCTAACGGGTAATCGACGTTCACGATCAGCGCGTTGCTTTCACGCAGCCGCGCCAATCCTGGCATCTGAAGGCGCGGGTCGATCCGCGCGATATCCAGGTTTTGCAGATCGATGATCTGGCAACTGATGTCCAGCTCGGACGGCTCGTCGAAGCGGGAGATGGCGCCGTTTGCGGTTTCCCCGTCATACCACTGGCGGTGACGGGCCTCGTTTCCTCGCAGGTACGCGCGCAGCACGTAGTAGAGGAAATTGTCTTGTGCGCCTGGCTCGTCCCCCTCCACCAGTCGCTGCCACTCCTCCGCCAATCCTTCGGGATTCTGCGCCATCACGAACGCGGCCAGCTCGTCACGCTGGCTCAACGCATAGCCTGAAAGTACGTTGGTCAGGCTGTGCGGGTTGCTGGACACGAAGTAGATCGGCCGGAACTCCAGGTAGGTGGCGTCGGCCGCGCGGACCAGGTCGTCCCACCAGATTTGGACCGCTTTGCGATAATCGTTGAACCCGCTCGCCAGCGATGTGACCCGCAGGTCGGTCGGGTGCGTGGCCACGGCCTGGATCTTGGCGTCCCACTGTGCCCCCCACACCTGATAGAGCCGCGCCATATCGGTCTCGTTGACCCCCAACGTGTCGCGCAGCGCCGTGGGCACGTCGGAGGCTGCGACCCGGCCCGCGGCCAGATCGTGACCCAACTGGGTGGTGGTCAGCCGGTGGTGGAGCTTGTTCCACTCGATCTGGAAGGCGGTCAGCGAGGGGACCAGGTCGTCGATATCTGTTACGCTGGAGACAAAGGCGGCCACGGTTTTCTTCCCGTCGAAGAGCATGCGCCGCCGTCGGGCGGGGGCATCCACGCGTTGCCACTGGGCGATATTGCGAAATCCGCCGCGCAGGAACACTTCGTCCGACTGGCCCATGACCACGCGCTCGGCACGGTCCAGGCAATCGGGCAGGCGCAGTGCCGCGTAGAGGAACGCGGACGCGTCGAACTCCGGCGACTCGGCGCCCAGGTGCAGGCTGGAACGCATCCCTTCGTGGGTCTCCTCGAGCGAGCGGATGCGCACATCACCGGAGCTGCGCAACAGCGAGTAGTAGGTGCGAATGTAGAGTTCAATCCCTTCGCCGGTTGTCTCGGGTACGGTGCGGATCATGAAGTCGCTCCTTGACCTTGTTCTAAGATCGTGCTATTATCAAATACGCTGCGCTGGGGCCTTTATTCAGAGACACGATGACGATGTGGGTTGATGATCTCATTTGGATGCCAGATATAGTCGAGAAGCTGGCCGCTGTTCACGAAGTCACTCAAGATGAAGTGGAAGAGGTCTTTCGGAATCGGCCGCGCTTTCGTTTCATCGAATCCGGCAACATCCAGGGTGAAGACGTTTATTCGGCAGAAGGGCGAACAGATGTTGGCCGCTACCTTGCAGTGTTCTTCATCCTCAAGTCGACTTGCCAAGCCTTGATTATCAGTGCCCGCAAGATGACTGGGCGGGAGCGCAAACGATATGGCAGAAAATGAAACTGGACAATTGACGAGCATCTCTAGAGCGCGCTCTATTGAAGAGATCGCGGCTTTCTGGGACACACACGATCTGACTGACTTCGAGGATCAAACGCGCGAAGTAGAGATCGAAGTGCGCTTGCCACGTTCTCGAAGGATTACCCTGGCTCCCGAAGTGGCCGACAGGCTGGCGGAGCGCGCCCGG
>MNXL01000315.1:0-2488 GCA_001871755.1 Anaerolineae bacterium CG2_30_64_16 | reverse complement strand
CATTGGTCAATCTCTGGCTCGGCGAGAAGCTCCTTGTTCCGGCGTGAGACATCTATCGACCAGTGCAGCACCTCACCTGACAGAACGCTTGGTCCGAGAGACTCTTTGATCTGCCTGGCCTACGGTTCAGCCTCTCCTCTTGCATCCAAGTAACCCCACAGATTACTGACCCGAACTAAGCCAGCCTCTATGAGGCGAGGCCTCCGATGCGCGTTTTCCGTATTACCTTGTCCCGGGAGGACGCGGTTACATCTTGTCTCCGTGCCAAGTATACTCTGCGGTCAGTCTGAGGTCAAACCGGCTGGGGACTTTCCGGTTTTGAGCACTTGCCAGCCCACGGCGTTTCGGTTACAATGGCGCTCAGACTTGCACAGGGTGAGGGCAGTGTGATCGTTTTGTTGGGGTATGTAGATGGACACGTCGATCTCTTTTGACACATTTGTGGTGACGGTGTCGGCGCCGGATGTCGATCTGGAGCAACCCGCGCTCTATTTCAACCGGGAGCTGAGTTGGATCGAGTTCAACCGGCGCGTGTTGGAGGAGGCGCAGGATGTGCGTCACCCGTTGCTGGAACGCGTCAAGTTCCTGTCGATCTTCAGCTCCAATTTGGACGAGTTCTTCATGATTCGCGTCTCAGGGCTCAAGGACCAGGTCGCGGCAGGTGTTGTCAACACCCCGGCCGATGGCATGCCCCCCGCTGAGCAGTTGGCAGAGATCCGGGCGCGGGTGCTGCCGCTGATGCTGGAGCAACGGCGTTGCTTCTACGATGCCATCGTGCCCACCCTGGCGGCTACGGACATTCATATTCACCGCTACGACCAGATCAGCCCGGAGGAACGGGATCATCTGCGCGCGTACTTCCAGACTGAGATGCTGCCGGTGCTCACGCCGTTGGGGTTTGACCCCGGCCGGCCCTTTCCGCACATGTCCAACCTCAGCCTGAACCTGGCGGTGACGGTGGCCGATCCGCGTGGCGGCGCCCACTTTGCTCGTATCAAGGTGCCGACTTCATTGCCTAGACTGGTCGCGTTGGAGGAGGGCCGGCGATTTGTCTGGCTGGAGGACGTGATCGCCAACAACCTGGGCGTGCTCTTTCCCGGCCATGATATTGTCGAAGCATATACCTTCCACGTGATCCGTGACGCGGACATGGAGATCCAGGAGGACGAGGCGCCTGATCTATTGGAGACGATCGAGCAGGGGTTGCGGCAGCGGCGCTTCGGCCCGGTAGTACGCCTTACTGTGGATGCCGCCATGCCGGAGCATTTGGTCAAGCTGCTCGTTGACAACCTGGAGGTGGAGTGGGAGGACGTCTACCCTCTGCTTCCCCCGTTGGCGATGAGCGGCCTGATGACGTTGACGGCGGTCAACCGGCCTGATCTGAAAGCCCCGCCTTTCGTGCCCGCGGCGCCGCCTCAATGGCGCGATCTGGAGAGCACCAGCGACATCTTCGCCGCCATTCGCCGCGGCGATATCCTGCTCCATCACCCCTACGACGCGTTTACGCCGGTGCTGGACTTCATCAGGGCCGCCGCGATCGATCCCGATGTGCTCGCCATCAAGCAGACGCTCTACCGGGTAGGTCAGAACGCGCCGGTGGTGCGGGCGTTGCTGGATGCCCAGCGCAACGGCAAGCAGGTGGCGGTGCTGGTCGAGCTCAAGGCGCGCTTCGACGAGGAGAGCAACATCGGCTGGGCGCGCGCGCTGGAAGCCGAGGGGGTGCACGTCGTGTACGGGCTGATGGGATTGAAAACCCACAGCAAGATCACCCTGGTGGTGCGTCGGGAGCCGGGTGGCTTGCGGCGCTATCTGCATTTGTCCACCGGCAACTACAACGCCGTCACCGCCGGGATCTACACCGACCTCGGGCTGTTTACCTGCGACCCGGACCTGGGCGCGGATGCCACCGAGCTCTTCAATACTCTGACCGGCTATTCGACCCAGACCTACTACCGGAGCCTGTTGGTGGCGCCCGTGGCCATGCGGGAACGCATCGAGGCGATGGTCCAGCGGGAGATCGAACGGGTCAGGGCGGGTCACGACGGCCGCTTGATCTTCAAGATGAACTCGCTGGTGGACGATCGGTTGATCCGCGCGCTCTATCGCGCATCGCAGGCGGGGGTCCAGATCGACCTGATCGTGCGCGGCATCTGCTGTCTGCGGCCGGGGGTGCCCGGCGTGAGCGAGAATATCCGGGTGATCAGCATCGTGGGGCGCTTTCTGGAGCACAGCCGCATCTACTACTTCTGGAACGGGGGCAGCCCGGAGGTCTACATGGGCAGCGCCGATCTCATGCCGCGCAACCTGGATCGGCGAGTCGAGACGCTGTTCCCGGTGAAGGACCCCGCCATCCTGGCGTATCTGCGCAACGCCGTGCTGGAGGTCGATCTGCACAACAACCTGCGGGCGCGGGTGATGCAGCCGGACGGCGGCTATGTCCGCCGGGCGCCGGGGCCGGCCGATCCCGAGATCGATAGCCAGGCCTGGC
>MNXL01000268.1 GCA_001871755.1 Anaerolineae bacterium CG2_30_64_16 | reverse complement strand
CACTAACAGGTTACGCGCGAGCAGGAGGTTAGCATCCATGGCAAAGGCAGTATTTGAGCGCACGAAGCCCCATGTGAATGTGGGTACGATTGGGCATATCGATCACGGCAAGACGACGCTGACGGCGGCGATCACGAAAGTCCTGGCGATGAAGGGCTGGGCGAGTTTTCGGGCGTTCGATTCGATCGACAATGCGCCGGAAGAGAAGGCGCGGGGGATCACGATTGCGATCGCGCACGTGGAATATCAGACCGAGAAGCGGCACTATGCGCACGTGGACTGTCCTGGGCATGCGGACTACATCAAGAACATGATCACGGGTGCGGCGCAGATGGACGGGGCGATCCTGGTGGTGGCGGCGCCGGACGGGCCGATGCCGCAGACGCGGGAGCACGTGTTGTTGGCGCGGCAGGTGGAAGTGCCGGCGATGGTCGTGTTTTTGAACAAAGTGGACATGATGGAAGATGAGGAGTTGTTGGAGTTGGTGGAGCTGGAGCTGCGGGAGTTGTTGAGCGGCTACGGGTTCCCTGGGGATGACATTCCGATTGTGCGTGGGAGTGCGTTGCAGGCGTTGGAGTCGCCCGCGACCGATCCGAATGCGCCGGAGTACGCGTGTATCTGGGAGCTGCTGCATGCGGTGGACGAGTACATTCCGACACCGGAGCGCGACATCGACAAGCCGTTCCTGATGCAGATCGAGGACGTATTTGGGATCAAGGGGCGGGGGACGGTGGTGACGGGCCGGATTGATCGGGGGATCATCCGCGTGGGTGATGAGGTAGAGATCATCGGTCTGAAGGAGACGCGCAAGACGGTAGTGACCGGGGTGGAGATGTTCCGCAAGATTCTGAAGGAAGGGATGGCGGGGGACAACGTGGGGTGCTTGCTGCGGGGCATCGAGCGGGACGAGGTGGAGCGCGGGCAGGTGTTGGCGAAGCCGGGGTCGATCACGCCGCACACGAAGTTTCAGGGTGAGGTGTACGTTTTGAAGCGTGAGGAAGGTGGGCGGCACACGCCATTCTTCAACGGGTACCGGCCGCAATTCTATACGGGGACGATGGATGTGACGGGGGCGACGGAGTTGCCGGCCGGGGTGGAGATGGTGATGCCTGGGGACAACGTGAACCTGATGGTGGAGTTGATCGTGCCGGTGGCGCTGGAAGTGGGTTCGCGGTTTGCGATCCGCGAGGGTGGCCGGACCGTCGGTTCGGGCGTCATCACCAAGATTCTGGAATAGATAACGACCGACTAGCCGGCGCCTACTGGCTCAAGTGCTCTTCTGAGGCGCCGGTTGGCATTATTTGACCCGGAGTGAGTTTCATGGCGAAAAACAGGATTCGGATCCGGCTGAAGGCGTTCGATCATCGCGTTCTAGATGACTCGGTGCGCAAGATCGTGGATGCGGCAGAACGCACCGGCGCCGCGGTGGTGGGCCCCGTGCCTTTGCCGACGCGTATCGAGAAGTTCACGGTGATCCGCTCGCCTTTCATCGACAAGGACAGCCGCGAGCAGTTCGAGATTCGAACGCACAAACGGCTGATCGACGTGATGGAGCCGGGCTCCAAGACCATCGAGAGCTTGACCAGGCTGGACTTGCCGGCCGGGGTTGACATCGAGATCAAGTTGTGATTTCGGATTGTGAATTTCGGACTGCGAATTGATGGTAGCGTGTTCAATTCGAAATCCGCAATCGAAAATCCGCAATCAGGTGGGATGATGCGGTCTCGCGTATGGCGCGATCACGACAGTCCCAGGGAGGATGCATGAAGGGGATTCTGGGCCGCAAGGTGGGCATGACGCAATTGCTTACGGCGAGCGGTGTGGTGGTGCCTGTGACGATTATCGAAGCAGGGCCTTGTCACGTGGCGCAAATCAAGACCGCGCAGACCGATGGGTATGATGCGATCCAGTTGGGGTTTGGAGACGTCAAACCGAAGCGGCTGCCGAAGGGTCAGTTGGGCCACTTGAAGCGTAACGGCTTGCCGGCGCTGCGTGTGCTCCGGGAGATCCGGCTCAAGAACACTGACGATTATGCCATTGGCCAGAAGCTCGATGCCGAACTGTTTGTGGCTGGAGAGCGTGTGGATGTGGTGGGGATCTCCAAGGGGCGCGGTTTTCAAGGTGGCGTGAAGCGGCACGGCTTCCGGGGTGGCCCGCGGACCCACGGCCAATCGGACCGCCTACGCGCGCCGGGCGCCATCGGTTCGGGCACCACGCCGGGTCGGGTCTATAAGGGCAAGCGGATGCCCGGCCATATGGGCAACGTATCGGTGACGGTCTCGAACCTGCGGGTGGTATTGGTCGACGCAGAACGCAATTTGCTGGCGGTACGCGGTGCAGTGCCGGGGGCCAAGGGTGGCCTGTTGCTCATTACAGAAGCGCGCAAGCAGGGGTAGCGACGATGCAAGTTTCCTTGATAAACATGGCCGGCGAGACGGTCGGACAGGTGGAATTGGCCGACGCGATCTTCGCTGCGCCGGTTAACAAACCTTTGATGCATCAGGCGATGGTGCGCCAGTTGGCCAACGCGCGCCTGGGCACACACAAGACCAAGGGCCGCAGCGAGGTGGCCGGCGGCGGACGTAAGCCGTGGCGTCAGAAGGGCACCGGCCGGGCCCGCCAGGGTTCGATCCGGGCCGCGCAGTGGCGCGGGGGTGGCATCATTTTTGGGCCGACGCCGCGTTCTTATACGCAGCAGATGCCGCGCAAGATGCGCCGGGCAGCCCTGTGCTCGGCCCTCTCGGTCAAGGCCGCGGAAAACAAGATCGTGGTGCTCGATCAATTGACGATGGCCGTGCCCAAGACGCGCGAGATGGCGTTGGCGTTGGAGCGGCTGGCAGTTGATTCCAGCGCACTGATTGTGATGCCAGGCGAGGATTGGGCCGTGGAACGGTCGGCAAACAATTTGCCGGACGTGAAGCTGTTGCGGGCACATTACCTGAACGTTCGCGACCTGCTGGTCTACGACTATCTGGTCATCCCGCAGGCAGCGCTGGCTCTGATCGAAGAGATCCTGGCCTAGGCTGAGGAGGTCGAACCAGATGCATGTTTATGACGTTTTGAAGCGCCCGGTTGTGACTGAGAAGACCACCCGCCAGGCAACCAAGGCCAACCAGTACACCTTCGAGGTGGACCGGCGCGCGAACAAGCTCCAGGTCAAAGATGCAGTGGAAACGGTGTTCAATGTCTCGGTGACACTCGTCCGCGTCGTCAATATTCCAGCCAAGCAGGGCCGCTACGGTCGTCTGCTGGTCACCAAGAAGCCGGCATGGAAGAAGGCCGTGGTGACGCTGGCCCCTGGAGACACGATCCAGTTGTTCGAAGGCGTGTAAGCGTTCAACTTTCGAACGCTCAGACGTCGAGAGGCAGGTGGCTTGGACGGCAACAGTATCACCTGCCCCGGCCGGTTGGTCGGATAGATTGCCAATTGAGGAGCTTATCGCATGGCGATTAAGATTTATCGGCCCACGACTCCCGGGCGACGCGGAATGAGCGTCTCGAGTTTCGAGGAGATCACCCGCACGAAGCCCGAGCGTGCTTTGGTCCGTTCGGCCAACAAGACCGCCGGGCGCAATAACACCGGGCGGATCTCGGTGCGGCATCGTGGCGGTGGGCACAAGCGGCTGTACCGCGTGATCGATTTCAAGCGCGACAAGATCGGCGTGCCTGGGCGGGTGGCGTCCATCGAATACGACCCCAACCGGTCGGCGCGCATCGCCTTGATCGTATATGCTGACGGCGACAAGCGCTACATCCTGGCCCCTTTGGGTTTGCAGGCGGGCGCGCAGATCATGGCTGGTCCCGAGGCTGAGATCCGGGCGGGGAACGCGTTGCCGTTGCGCAACATTCCGCTCGGCACGATGATCCACAATCTGGAGCTGTACCCTGGTCGGGGCGGCCAACTGGCCCGGTCGGCAGGGACGCAGGCCCAGTTGATGGCGAAGGAAGGGGACTACGCCCAGGTGCGTTTGCCCAGTGGTGAGGTGCGGCGGGTGGCGCTGATGTGTATGGCGACCATCGGTCAGGTCGGCAACACCGATCACGCCAACCTCAACCTCGGGAAGGCCGGTCGCAAGCGCTGGCTGGGGTGGCGGCCAACGGTGCGTGGTACGGCGATGGATCCGGCTTCGCATCCGCATGGGGGTGGTGAGGGGCGGTCACCTGTAGGCATGCCGGGGCCGAAGACACCATGGGGCAAACCGGCGCTAGGTTTCAGGACGCGCAAGAACAAGTCTACCGACAAATACATCGTGCGCCGGCGCGGCCGCAAGTAATTGGGGGGGATAACGTATGTCTCGGTCTCTTAAGAAAGGCCCGTTTGTACAGGTCAAGCTGTTGAAGAAGGTTGAGGCCATGAACCGGACCGGCAAGAAGCAGGTGATCAAGACCTGGTCGCGGGCTTCGACGGTTTTTCCACAGATGGTTGGCCACACGATCGCCGTGCACGATGGACGCCGGCATGTGCCCATCTACGTTGCCGAGAACATGGTCGGGCACAGGTTGGGCGAGTTCGCGCCGACGCGCTTCTTCCGTGGGCACGTGCGCAGCGAGAAGAAGAGCTCGCGCTAGGGGCTGAGAGGCGAGTGACTTGCGCAAGTCTGCCCGGCGCATGCCGGGGCTTGTGAGCAAGTGACTTAGTAGCCGTAAAGAAACCAGTCCTTGGTACGAGCGGGCTCGGTCGGGAGACCCTTCGGGCTGAGCCTCAGGACGAAGCCGGCCCGAGCAAAGTGCTAAGTTATTTCTTTACAGTAGTTAGCCCCGGCCCTCACCAGCATGTGTAGAACTGTTACGCCGCGTGGCGCGGTGGACCTGAAGCGGTGTGAATCGGCTGAACGCGCGGCCGGTTGACGGAGTGAGGTTACAGAATGGAAGTTCGAGCAATCACCAAGTACGTGGGGGTCTCGCCCCAGAAGACCCGGTGGGTGATCGACCAGGTACGCGGGATGAACGCAGAGCAAGCGTTGGGGATGTTGCGCTACATGACGCAGTCGGCGGCGCAGCCGGTCGCCAAGACGATCGCATCTGCCCTGGCGAACGCTGAAGAGAATTTTGGCCTGGCGCGCGAGGATATGTACGTGGCCACGATCACCGCGGACGGGGCGCCGGTTCGGCGCTGGCGCCGGTTCGGGGCGCGGGGGCGGTTCAAGCCCATCATTCGCCGCTCTTCGCATATCACGGTTGTATTGGAAGAGCGAGCGTAAGAAAGTCCCGGTTTTGCGTGCCGGATCCTGATCCTGCCGATAGCACCCTAACCCGGACAAGGCCGCTGCGCTTACAAGCCGGAACCAAAGCGGTGAAAGCTGATAGGGAAATCTTTGCACAGAAAGCAAGCATCTCACGGGTCAGGGCCTAAGTGGCCCCTGGCAGGAGCCTGGATATAGCACGCAACACGCAACACGCAGCACGTCACATTCTGAGGAGGCAACTTTGGGCCGAAAAGTACACCCGATAGGTTTCCGTTTGGGCCAGGTTGAAAAGCATCGCTCTCGCTGGTTCGCTGAGGGTGAGGAGTATACGCGTTTGCTGGCGGAAGACCGTGCGATCCGGAAGTTGATCCGGACGAAGCTGCCTGAAGCCGCGATCTCGAAGGTTGAAATCGAGCGCTTCCCGCCCAGCCAGGTTCGGATCACCGTGCACTCGGCGAAGCCGGGCATCGTCATCGGTCGCAAGGGCGCTACCGTCAACGCGTTGCGCAATGACCTGCAGCAGACGACCAACAAGCGGGTCAAGCTGGACATCGCCGAGATCGAGCGACCCGAAATGGACGCGCTGCTGGTCGCCCAGAGCATCGCCGAGCAGTTGGCGCGCCGCGTCTCGCACAAGCGGGCGATGAAGCAGGCGGTTTTGCGGGCGTTGCGCTCTGGCGCCAAGGGGTGCATGGTGCGCTGCGGCGGCCGGCTCTCTGGCGCGGAAATGGCCCGCGTCGAGACGGCGCGTGAGGGCCAGGTACCCCGTCACACGTTGCGGGCAGAGATCGACTATGCGCACGACGAGGCGCTGACTACTTTCGGCCGGATCGGCATCAAGGTGTGGATTTATAAGGGTGAAGTCTTACCCGGGGCCGAGTGAGTTGATTTCGGATTTCCGATTGTGGATTTCGGATTGCCCCCTCGCCCGGCGCGAGCCGCAATCCGCAATCCGTAATCCGCAATCCCATGAGGAGTAAGTCGTATGTTGATGCCAAAGCGCGTTAAATACCGCAAAGTCCACCGTGGGCGCAGGCGAGGTGTCGCCAGCCGGGGCAACCAGATCTCCTTTGGCGACTACGGGTTGCAGGCGCTCGGCCCGGCCTGGATTAACAGCCGCCAGATCGAAGCGGCCCGGCGCGCCATCGTGCGTCATCTGCGCCGTGGCGGCAAGCTGTGGATCCGGGTGTTCCCGGATCACCCGGTGACGGTCAGGGCGGCGGAGACTCGCATGGGCGGCGGCAAGGGCGCGGTGGATTACTGGGCGGCGGTGGTTCGGCCTGGATTGATGTTGTTCGAGGTCTCTGGCGTGGCCGAGGCGGATGCGCGCGAAGCGATGCGACTGGCTTCCCAGAAGTTGCCGATTCCCACGCAGTTTGTGCGCCGTGAAGTTGGGGAGGAAGGGTGATGCACGCCACTGAGATTCGAAATCTGGCGCAGGCCGAGATTGCACGGCGTTTGGATGAGGCGCATCATGAGCAGCTTAACTTGCGCTTTCAGTATGCGACGGGCCAGTTGAAGAATACGTCGCGATTGGGCCAGGTTCGGCGTGAAATCGCTCGCCTCCGCACGATCTTGCGGGAGCGTGAGCTGGCCGCGGCGACACAGGAGGAGTAGTCGATGCAGGAGCAACGCAAACGATTGGTGGGCAAGGTCGTGAGCACCAAGATGGACAAGACCGTTGTCGTGGTCGTGCGCCGCACTCGGCAGCATCGGCTATACGGGAAAGTCATTCGGGTCAGCAAACGGTACAAGGCTCACGATGAGCGGAACGAATGTTTGGTAGGGGATGAGATCCGCATTGTGGAATCTCGGCCTTTTAGCAAGGGAAAGCATTGGCGTGTCGAGGAGATCCTTCTGCGCGCCGCGCAGCTCGATACCAGCCCGCTGCGGGCCGAGTAGCGAGTGGGCCGGGTGCGTTAGGTCCCGTCAGGGAATGAGGGAATAGCAATGATTCAGCAGGAAAGCAGACTCAGGGTTGCCGACAATACCGGCGCCAAGGAAATCCTCTGCATTCGCGTACTGGGTGGCTCGAAACGCCGTTATGCACGGGTGGGTGATGTCATTGTCGCGACGGTGAAGCAGGCTGCGCCAAACAGCGCTGTCAAGTCGGGCGATGTCGTGCAGGCGGTGGTGGTGCGTACGACGTATCCGCAGGGGCGGCCTGATGGGTCTCATATTCGGTTTGACGACAATGCTGCGGTGATCATCGATCAGTTCAAGGCGCCGCGTGGTACGCGTATCTTCGGACCGGTGGCGCGTGAGCTGCGCGAACGAGGATACATGCGGATCGTCTCGTTGGCTCCAGAGGTGCTGTGATGGATATCAGGAAAGGTGACAAGGTCCGTGTGCTGCAGGGCGACGAACGGGACGCCGAGGGCGAGGTGCAGCGTGTGCTGCGAGCCAAGTGGGGCAAAGGCCGGCGGGCTGGTGAACGCAAGCCTGCGGGCGACCGGGTCGTGATCCATGGCATCAATCTGGTCAAGAAGCATCAACGGCGCACCGGCAATGTGAACACCCAGTTCGGCATCATCAAGCGTGAGGCGCCGATCCATCTGTCCAACGTGGCGTTGGTTTGCCCACGGTGTGGGAAGGCCACGCGGGTCGGGCATCGGGTGCATACCGATGGCAGCCGGTCGCGCGTCTGCAAGAAGTGCGGCGAGGTGATGGACGCGTAGGGCGGAGGCATCTGTATCTCAATGTCATCAAGTCAAGACCTGACAGGTTTCCGAAGGTGTCATTGTTAGCCAGGTTCGACCCGATCAGGCGTGCATTTACGCCGAAAAGTGATCTGTGAAACCTGTCAGGTCTGGATTGTCGCCGCGATTCGGTGTGCGACTGGGGGTGTGTATGGCAATGCCGAGACTTTTGGAGCGGTACCGGAACGATGTGGTACCCGCGATGGAAAAAGAGTTTGGCTATCACAACACGATGCGTGTACCGCATGTTGTGAAGGTGGTCTTGAACATCGGGATGGGTGAAGCGCTGGAGAACGCCAAGTCTCTGGATGCCGCGGCGCGGGACATGTCCATCATCGCCGGCCAGAAACCGGTGTTTACCAAGGCCAAGAAGTCCATCGCGGCGTTCAAGCTGCGCGAGGGCAATACCATCGGCGTGACAGTGACGCTGCGCAGCGAACGCATGTGGAGCTTTTTGGACCGCCTGATGAACATCGCGCTGCCGAGGCAGCGGGACTTCCGCGGTGTTTCGCCGGATTCGTTCGACGGCCGGGGCAACTACAGCCTGGCGTTTCGCGAGCAACTGGTCTGGCCCGAGATCGACTACGATAAAGTCGACAAAATCCGCGGCATGGCGGTGACGATCGTCACCACGGCCGGCACCGACGAGGAAGGTCGTCGGCTGCTTCAGCTTCTCGGAATGCCATTCCGGCAACACGTAGGAGGATAGATCAGTGGCCAAGACATGCATGCCGTTGCGAGAAAAGCGCCGCAAGTTTGCGGTTCGCGTGCACAATCGCTGTAGTATGTGTGGGCGTCCACATGGCTATATGCGACGGTTTGACCTGTGCCGCATCTGTTTTCGCGAGCAGGCGCTGAGAGGGAATTTGCCCGGCGTGGTGAAATCGAGCTGGTAGATAGCGAGCTGCTGCTGGCTGGGAGCTGCCAGGCAGCTTTAGGCTGAGGACCAATGACCTGCACACTTGCGCCGATGAGGCCGTTCCAGAAAAATAGATGTCCCAAGATCGCCGGTTTTTCCGGGGATCTCAGGGGGTTCTGGAACTTACTGAGTATCGAGCAAGCTGTTCAAGTTGTTAATTCCAGTCCTTGGCAGGGCCGCTAAGAGCTGGCGCCGATTCAGGGGTTGACCGGCTGACTGGTGGTCTATAGAGGGCCTAACCAGTTAGATCCTTGCACGACAGACGAGAGTTTTCTGATGGCATTTATCTGGTTGGCTCTGGCTTGTCCAGGTTAGGAGCAACAGGGTAATGATAAGTGATCCGATTGCCGACATGCTGACCCGTATCCGAAATGGTCTGATGGCCCGCCACAAGCAGGTGGTCGTGCCGGGTTCCAAGGTGAAGGTCGCGATGGCGCGCATCTTGAAGGAAGAGGGGTTCATCCGGGACTTCGAGGTCACCAAGGATGTGCCGCAGCCGCAGTTGCGGATCGTTTTGAAATACAACCGGGACCGTAAGTCTATCATCACGGGCCTGCAACGGATCAGCAAGCCGGGTCGGCGCGTCTATGTGAAGCGTAGCGAGATCCCCTGGGTGCTGAGTGGGTTGGGTATTGCGATTCTGAGCACGCCGCAGGGGCCCATGACCGGCCAGAAGGCCCGCCGGTTGGGTCTGGGCGGTGAAGTGCTCTGCTACGTGTGGTAGGCTGGAAACTGGAAACTGGAAGTCATCCGGTATCCAGGTTCTATACTCGCCACGGTCATAGAGTGAGGTTGTCCGATGCGGGCATCGTCTCGATGCTGTGCATCGTCTCGATGCCCGCATCGACGTCACCTTGTCACCCGGTCACATGGTGACCCGGTCACATGGTGACCCGGTCACATGGTGACCCGGTCACATGGTGACCCCTTCACCTTGTCACCTTGTCAAGTATAGTAGCGGAGGTAGGACAATGTCTCGGATTGGAAAATTACCGGTCGCGCTGCCCAAGAACGTAACCGTGACGATCGGGCAGGGTAATTTCGTGGTAGTTCAAGGGCCGAAGGGGCAGTTGCAACAACAACTCCCGGCCGAGCTCCAGATCGAGCAGATCGGCACTGAAGTGCATGTGACTCGGTCATCGGACGCCAAGAATCATCGGGCGCTGCACGGCCTGGGCCGGGCGCTGTTGAGCAACATGGTGACGGGCGTGAGCGCAGGCTTTACCCGGCTCCTGGACATCGAGGGCGTGGGGTACCGGGCCAACTTGATGGGCAAGAATCTTGTGATGATGGTCGGGTACTCGCACCCGGTGGAGATTGTGCCGCCGGATGGGATCGCCTTCGAAGTAGATAAGCCGGGGCGCCAGGTCACCATCACGGGGATCGACAAGCAGTTGGTGGGCCAGATTGCTGCTCAGATCCGGGGCTTGCGGCCGCCAGAGCCATACAAGGGCAAGGGCGTCCGCTATCGCGGCGAGATTGTGCGCCTGAAGGCGGGCAAGAGCGGCAAAGCCGGCGATAAGGGCGGTAAGTGAGGTATCGCAGGATCGGGATAGGCAAGACATCACCGAACGATACTTGGTAGCTGTTAAGGCCTAACCCACGAGATCCTTGCTTTTTGTGCAAGAATTTTGTGGGCGGCTGGCGCTAAGTTGTCACCTTCTTGGTTCCGGCGTAAGCGCAGCGGCGTAAGCGCAGCGGCCTTGTCCGGGTTAGGAAATAAGTCCTTGGTACAAGCGGGCCCGGTCAGGAGACCCTTCGGGCTGAGCCTCAGGACGAGCCGGCCCGAGCAAAGTGCGGAGTTGTTTCTGAACGCTTGCTTAGTGGTTGCTGGAACCGGTTAAGTAATATCCCGAGCTGGGGTTGCAGGTGGGCGGACTGCCTGAGCTTGCCAGCGTGCAAGCAACCCCCACCGGTCAGGAGGATCAAAGTCGATGACCATAAACAGGAGTCGAGAAGCTCGCAATCGCCGACACGAACGTATTCGCCGGCGTCTCCATGGGACTGCTGAGCGCCCTCGTCTGAACGTGTTTCGCAGCCTGCAGCATATTTATGCGCAGGTGATTGACGACGATATGGGGTTCACGCTGGTTGCATCGTCCACGGTGGACCCGGAACTGCGCGGGCAACTGGACGGGCTGACCAGGTCCCAGCAGGCGGCCCGGGTGGGTCAGTTGGTGGCTCAGCGGGCGGTTGCAAAAGGCTTGAAACAGGTAGTGTTCGATCGGGGCGGTTATCCCTATCACGGCCGGGTGAAGGCGCTGGCCGATGGGGCACGCAAAGGCGGACTGGAATTCTGATGGCAGATTGCAGATGGCAGATGGCCGAACGTTGAAGGGTCAAATCCGCAATCTAAAATCACCAATCTGCAATGGATTGGGGAGGACTGATGCCTGGTAAGATGGAAAAGAAGGATCGCGAGCAAAGTAAAGACCGACGGCAACGCCGCGAGCGCGAAGAAGAGCGCGATCAGCTAGACGAGCGCGTCGTTCATATCGCGCGGACCTCTAAAGTGTTGAAGGGTGGTCGCCGGTTCGCGTTCCGGGCGGTTGTGGTGGTGGGTGACAACCACGGCCAGGTAGGCTATGGCGTCGGCAAGGCGCGCGAAGTGCCGGATGCCGTGCGCAAGGCCTCTGAGCAGGCGCGCAAGATCATGCGACCTGTGCCCATGGCCGGCACGACGATCCCCCACGGGGCCGTTGGCAACTTCAGCGCGGCGCGCGTGTTGCTGCGACCGGCGTCCCCGGGCACCGGCGTGATCGCCGGTGGGGGGGTGCGAGCCGTCTTGGAGGCCGCAGGCATTCGCGATATCCTCACCAAGTCGCAGGGGAGCGCGAACACCCTGAACGTCGTGGCAGCCACTTTCAAGGCTCTGGAATCGTTGAAGAGCCCGGAAGAAGAAGCCAAACGGCGCGGTCGGCCGGTGGAGGCGGTCACCCCGCACTGGTTGCGAGGAGGCCAAAATGGCGAATAAGGCATTGCGCATCACCTACACGACCAGCGCGATCGGTGTCAAGCAGGACCAGAAGGACACCGTACAACGGTTGGGGCTGCACCGGCTTGGACAGACTATCGAGCAGGCGGACACGCCCGTGATTCGCGGCATGGTCCACAAGGTGCGCCATCTGGTGACGGTAGAGGAAGTCGGCAAGTAACCACGGTGAACGGCCGATCCAGGTCTGGATTGGGCGGGTCGGTGGTGGCATCTGCGCCCGCGCTGGTGTGGTCCGTTTCGTGGGGCAGCAGCCCTGGGGACGGGTCCCTTCGGCGTAGGAGTTGGGTTCTTGGAAGGTAAACGATGAAGCTACACGATTTGCAGCCTGCAAAGGGCTCTCGTAAAGACCGCACCCGGCCCGGGCGGGGGATTTCTGCCGGGCGGGGGAAGACCGCTGGCCGCGGCACCAAGGGTCAGAATTCTCGTTCCGGCGGCGGCGTGCGTCCGTACTTCGAGGGTGGCCAGTTGCCGCTGGTCCGGCGTCTGCCGCACCTGCGCGGCTTCACCAACATCTGGCGAGTCGAATACGCGCCGGTCAATGTCGAGCTCCTGAATGACTTCCGGCCCGAGAGCGAGGTTACGCCCGAGGTGTTGGTCGCTGCCGGTCTCGTCAAATCGATCAACTCGCCCGTCAAAATCTTGGGCGGGGGCAAGCTGGATCGGGCCTTGGTAGTCAAGGCGCACAGATTTTCTGCTGCGGCGCGGGAGAAGATTCTAGCCGCTGGCGGCACTGCCGAAGAACTAGCGCTCACATAAGGAGAGTGCGATGATCGACGCCATTCGGAATGCTTTCCGGCTGCCAGATCTCCGGCGCAAGCTGCTGATCACGATCGGGATCCTGGTGATTTATCGCCTGGCTTCGCACATCCCGGTACCCGGCGTGAACCGCCAGGCGCTGGCCCAGATCTTTGAATCCAACCAGTTGCTCGGTCTGTTGAACATCCTGTCGGGCAGCGCGTTGAGCAACTTCTCGGTGATGGCGATGGGGGTCTATCCCTACATTACGTCCTCCATCATCATCCAGTTGCTCCAGCCGATCATCCCGGCGCTTGAGGCGCTGGGCAAAGAGGGCGATGCGGGGCGGGCCAAACTGAATCGGTATACCAACTACCTGACAATCCCGTTGGCGCTGCTGCAGGGCTTCGGCCAGTCGAGCATTTTGTCCCAGCCAGTTGTTGCGGGCGGGGAGCGGGTGCTCGCCGAGTTCGGTTTCGGGCAATATCCGCTGGCGACGATCTCGATCCTGTTTACTCTGACCGCGGGCACGATGCTGGCCATGTGGCTGGGCCAGTTGATCACCGAGCAGGGCATCGGGAATGGTGTCTCGATCATTATCTTCGGGGGCATCATCGCCGGGATGCCGCAGAACGTCCAGCAAACGGCCGTCCAGGGCGGTATCGGCCAGTTGTTGATCTTCGCCATTGTGACGATCCTGACGGTTGTGGTGATCGTGGTGGTCCAGGAAGGGCAGCGCCGGATCCCGGTGCAGTATGGCAAGCGGGTGCGGGCCATGCGGGGAAATCGGTTGATGGTGGTTGGCGGGCAGAGCACACACGTGCCGATCCGCGTCAACTCGGCCGGCATGATTCCGTTGATCTTTGCGGGCAGCTTCCTGATCTTCCCGAGCACGATCGCCAGCTATTTCCTGGCTTCGCAGACGGCCTGGGTGGCGGCAATCGCGAACTTCGTCAATCGGATGTTTAGTCCGCAGTATAACTGGTATTGGATCTTCTACTTTTTCCTGGTGATCGCGTTCACCTATTTCTACACCGACGTCGTCTTCCGGCAGCAGAACCTGCCCGAGACGTTGCAGCGGCAGGGGGGGTTTGTGCCGGGCATCCGTCCCGGGCCGAACACCGAGAAGTATTTGAACAAGGTGCTTTCGCGGGTGACCCTGGTGGGGGCGCTCTTCCTGGGCTTCGTGGCCATCTTGCCCTGGGTCGTGCAGTTGATCTTCGGCACTACCGCCGGGGGACGGGCATCGAGTACGTTGCTGATCTCCAGCACGGGACTGTTGATCGTGGTGGGTGTGGTGTTGGATACAATGAAGCAGCTTGAAGCGCAGTTGCTGATGCGGCACTACGAAGGGTTCATCCGGCGATGATGAGTAACGAGTAAGACTATATCTTCTCAATTTTTCGGGGAATCGCTCGCTGTGGCCGGTCTCCTGACCGAGCCACCGTGGCTCGGTCAG
>MNXL01000176.1 GCA_001871755.1 Anaerolineae bacterium CG2_30_64_16 | reverse complement strand
CGCCCAGGCCGCCTGGCAGGCTGGCTCTCTTGGCCCAGGTATTGCTGCTGATGGTGTATTGATACAACTCGCGCGATCCGCTGCCGGGGACGGCGTACAGGTGGCCGTTCCCATCGCTGACGATGGAAGCGCCTGCCCCCACGAAATCGGGGAGCACGGCCCGCGGCTGCCAGGAGCCACCGACGTACTCGTAGAGGGCCTGTTCGCTCAGGCCCACCCACTGGCTGCCGTCCCAGTGGGCGAAGCGGAGAGCCGCGTCGTCCCCGGCCAGGGTGAACAACCCGCCGATGTAGGTGTGGCCGCCACTGTGAACGATGGCGCGAACGCTGCCGTTGACGCCACCGCTCAGGGTGTGCCAGGCGCCTCCCCCGCTGGGGAAGCTGTCGTAGTAGGCCACGTAGTTGGCTGCGGTGCTCCCCCCGACCTGCGTGAAGTCGCCGCCGATGTACAGTTGATTCCCCACAACTCGTACCACTCGAACTGGGGGGGAGTTGGTCTTCAAGTAGCCAGGCAGCCACCAATCTGTGTCGGGCTTCAGGATGGCCAGATTGTCAGCGTGCCCGCCAGCGCTGCACCACCACCTCCCATCTTTGAAACACATTACGTTCCAGAACTTGCCGCCGACCACCAGGTTATTCCCGGCAAGCTCCAAGGCGTAGACTTCGCCGTCAGGGTTTAGATCGGATTTGTTCGGCTTCGAAGCACGCCCGAAGCTGCCCAACCATACTCTGGCCAGATTCACGTCGTCACTTTGGTAACACTTGGGGGAGTAGTAGGAGCTGTTCACTCCATCGAAGTGACCTCCCAGGTAGAGCCAGTAATCCTTTACCACCAGCGCCGAAACGTGGCTGCCGTTGATGCCATTGCAGGCGGAGACCCCCGCTCCCGCCAACTTCCAGGTGCCGTCGCTCTGGCGCTTGGCGAGTTTGTGCGCCGGGATACCGCCGATGTCATCGAAGCTGCCACCGACGTACACGTTATTATTGTGCACGGCCATGGCGTACACCGCGCCTCCACCTGAGATGTCGCCCCAGTTCTCCCAGGTGGGGAAGGGCTGCTCTTGGGTGGGCTCAGGCAGGTAGCGGAGGCCGAAGGTGCCGCCGGCGTAGATCTTGCCGCCGCCAACCTTGAGTGCGTAGATCGGACCACCGGGGGCGGGGCCCCTGTCGGGAAACACCGCCTGCCACTCGCTACCATTCCATTGGGCGATGTAGGGTGTCTCCACGCTGCCGACGTGTCGGAAGTCGCCGCCGACGTAGATCTCGTTTGTGCTGACGTAGGCGATGGCGTAGACCGGGCCGTCGAAGCCCGTGGTTGGATCGCGCCGTAACGCCCACAGGTGACCGCTTTCGTCGGCGGTGACGGCGGCGTGAACCCCTTTCGGTGCCTCGGGCAGGGAGCTCCAGGCGTCGGCGCCGGGGTTGTAGGCGTCAATCTGCCCGCTGTCGTCCACGAAGTATATCTCGTCGCTGTCGGCGAAGAGGCCGCCGTCGGCGCTGGTGGCGGTGCGGCTGTCCGTCGTGACGGTGCTCCAACTGGCGTCCATCGCCGGGTCGGGGGCGCCGTACAGCTCGATGTGGTTGTCCGAGCCGGCCAGCGTGCAGCGGGTGAGTTTCGCCGTGCTGACGCGGTCCATGGCGAGGGCATGGGAGGTGAAGTCGTAGATCAACACCCGCTCCAGGACGATCTTCCTGGCCGGGTCGTCGTAGCCACCCACGCCGGCGTTGGCCAGGTACACGGCGTCGTTGGCGTTGCGGAGGGTGAGCTGCTTGAGCGTGACCCCGGTGGCATTTTGGATCGTGACGGCGACGCCGCCGGCCCCGTCCACGAAGACCGCGTCGGGGTGGACGCCGGAGATGGTCAGGTTGTTCACGCCGTCCACGGTGAAACTGGTGTAGACGCCCGGTTGCACGTTGATGGTGGCCCCGGCCCCGGCCGCGTTCACTGCGTCCTGGATGCTGGCGTAACACGGTGTGCCACCCTTGCAGGTCCCGTCGTCGTTCACATAACGGTTTGTTGTTGTTTGTAGTAACGACCCTTCGGCACCGCTCAGGGCATGCTTTAGTCGTTCAGAGCGACTGAAGTCGCTACTACGAACTGCCACCGGCAGCGCCGACGGGTCAACGTGGGACAGCTTGCCATAGTTCAGCGCGGCCATCGCCCCCATGCCCAGGGTGCCCGGCACCAGCAGCAGGTCGGAGGAGCCGTCGGCGTTGAGGTCGGCCCCGGCCGGGTAGAGGGTGGAGGCGCCCGCTCGCACGTCGGTGAGCGTGGCCTTGACCGCGGCGGTGTCCTTGCCCAAGACCAGGTAGGCGTCGCCGTCGGCGTTGCCGACCAGGATGTCCGCCCGGCCGTCGTCGTCCACATCGCCGGGCGCGGCCAGGAAGCCGGAGGCGGCGGGGGTGAAGTCGAGGGCCTGGGTGGCCCAGTTGCGGCCGGCGTTGCCAAAGACCAGCTTGGGTTGGCTGCCGTCGGCGTAGATGAAGTCGGCCCGGCCGTCGCCGTTCACATCGCCCAGCGCGGCCACTTGCGCCTGGCCGGTGGCGCTGCCAAACGCAGCGATGGCGTCGTCAGCCAGGGTCAGGGTCTCGTGCGGCTGGCCGCTTCCGGCGGCAAAGCTATCCCGCCCTGCAAACAGGTGCACGGTGTTGCCATCGACGATCACGAATTCGTCGTAATCATCGCCATCCATAGCGCCCACCCCGCGCACACCGGCGCCAGCCGCGTCGACGTCGATCACGACGGCGGTTTTTTCATCCAGGGGAACGGTCTCCCACCAGGGATTTCCCTGCCCCAGCAGCAGGTAGGCTTTGCCCGTCCCCGCCATGGCGAAAAGCAGGTCGTTCAGGCCATCGCCGTTGACATCGCCCGCCGCAGCCAGCGCGTGCAGGGTGCCCAGGCCGGATAGGTCGATGAGGGACCAGTAGGGGTAGCGGGGGCCATCCAGGGTCTGCTCGCGCCCCAGGGGGCTGGGCTGGCCGAAAACGAGAAAGGCGCGGGCGTTTTTCGCGTCGCCAATCAGTAGATCGTCGAAGCCGTCGCCGTTGACGTCGCCGAGCGGGGCCAGCAGGTCGCCGAGGCCGGCGTGGCTCTTGCCCACGAAGGAGGTAGGGCTATTGGCCAGCAGCTCGGAGTCGAACGGCACGGGCCAGCCGCCGGCGCGGCCATAGACGAGCGTCACCTCGCCTTTTCCGTCGACCGCGGCAGGCAGTCCCATCGCCATGTCAGCCAGGCGGTCGCCGTTGAAATCGCCCGCCCAGGCCATGCGCACGCCGTCGTCGTCATCGGTGATGGAGGATAACTCCAGCCAGATGGTGGCGTCGTTCAGGCCGTCCAGGTCGCCGACCAGCTCGGTGGGGCGGCTGGGTTGGGGCACGCGGCCGGCGTCGTTGGCCACGCCATAGAGATCGAGGGCCTGGTTGACCGGCACGGCGGGGGGCAGGTCTTGCAGATAGCTGCGGTCGGTCAGCTCTGAGGTTGGCGGCACCACGTCCACGATGATGGTGCGGCGCAGCGCCTCGCTGCGGTTCCCCGCCTGGTCAATGGCGCGCACCTCCACGGTGTGCTCGCCCTGCGCCGATTCCTGGCTCGATAGTCTCCACTCCGTGCTCCAGTCGGCCGTGAGAGGCGCTCCACCTTCTGCCCAGACCTCGCGCCAGGGCCGGCCATCGGTGCTGACCTGCACCCGCGTCAGGCCGGAAAGGTTGTCGTTGGCGTCCCCCTCCAGGGTAATGGAAATCACGTCGCTGCTCTGGCTGGTCACCACTGCGCCCTCTTGCAAGGCCAGAGTGGCTTCGGGAGCGGTGTTGTCCACCATCACATTCACCGTGGCGGAGGAGCCGGTGCGCTTGAGATAGTCGTGAGCGCGGGCTTGCAGGGCGTAGTTGCCGTCGGCCGGCAGCTCCCAGGTATAAGCCCAGGGGCTGATCCGCTCCGCGCTTACCCACCCCGCGCCAGGCAGGTTGACTTCCACACTGGTGACCCAACTGGTTTCGTCGCTGGCCGATCCGCCGATGACGTAGTGGCTGATGCCGCCGCCCAACAGGGCCCCGTCGGATGGCGCGGTGATGGCCACCTCGGGGTCCTCCAGGTCTACGATGACCGTGACCTGGTCGGTGATGTCCTGCTCTTCACCGCCGACCTGGAAAGGCAGGTGAACAGAGATCTCATCAGAGGTTGAGACGATGAGATTGGCAACCGTGGCGGTGACGGTAGTGTTGACGATCTGATACTCCAGGAGCGCGTGTTGGCCGGCAAAGGACCACTCTAGCCCATTGCAGGAAGCCGTCGCCTGGGTGGGGGGATGGCGGTCGCCGCTCAGGGTGGCTTCGTACTGGACATCCGTGACGAAGTCGGGCAGGCACAGCGTCAATGTTGAGGTGACGGGACGTGGACCAGTGTTGTCAAGCGTCAGGTGCATCGTCACCGTGTTGTCCAACGCCACGTAGACGCCAACCGCGCCGTTGGGGCTTTCGGACAGCGGATCGGCCTCCAGGGTCAGGTGCGGCGCATCGTTGTAGGCATAGGGGCTGGCGGCTTCGTTGCGCTCGCTTCGATCGTTCAGCCCGTCGCCGTCGGCATCGGCGACCAGCGGGTTGGAGAAGACCCACGCGGTTCTGCTCCGCAGGGTTACGGCCCAGCCGCCCGCCCAGTCGCTGGCAGTCTGGTGAAAGACCTCGTCACCATCTGTCAAGCCGTCGTCGTCCGAGTCTTTGGCGTTGATCTGGGTGCCGATGCGATACTCCAGGCCGTCGGACAGGCCATCACCGTCGGTGTCGGCTTTGGTCGGATCGGTGCCCAGCGAATCCTGGGAGTCATATTCTAGCTTATCCGCCAGGCCGTCGCCGTCGGTATCCCAGTTGTCGGGGTCGGTGCTCAGGCTGGCTTCTTCAGCGTTGGACAGGCCATCACCGTCGCGGTCGGGGTTGATGATGTCGCCCCAGTTCCACAGGTCGTGGACGTTGTCCGGCAGCACATCCACGTAGAAGGTCATCGGATCCCAGCGGTCGTATTTCGGCAGGTCGTCCGGCAGGTGCGTGTATATGGACTCCCGCTCGCAACTCAGTCCGAACCAGGTACACTCCTCGTAGAAGGTTTTCGCTTCGACAGATGACTCGGCGGTCAGTTTGAGATTGCGCTTCACGGTGTCCAACTGCCACTCGACGGCGACGTCGTTGCGGCAGGTCTTGTCCCACCACCAACGGGTGCTGCAGTCCTTACCGCCAGTTTTGTTGACCCACGGAACCCCTGTGTATATTCCATGATAGGCGGCGTCAACCCAACTGTCCTCCACGTCCTCTTCTTCTGCCTCGCGCTCCGCCCAGATTTTGCCGACGAACTGGGCGCTGATCCGGAAGCGATTGCCCACGATCAGGCCCAGCTCTTTATCCATCAGCGCGGTATCGAAGTTCACGAAGTCCATGTTGCCCAGCTTGGTGAGCACATCCACATCGTAGAAGAGGCCAGCAATCTTTTGGGTCACCCAGTTCATGAAGCTGAAGCCCTCCCCGGTGAAAATCCAGGTAAGGGCAAAGCAGATCAAATCCAACAAAGCAAGGATGCCCACCACAATCGCACCGATGGGATTCAGGCTGATAGCGAACAGAATGGCGGTCATGACAGTCGCCACCGACGCGTAGGCCGCGGCAAACTTGACCGCCGGGGAGCCCCAGTCCCAGCCCGTACCATAGGCGGTAACGAAAAACATGGTCCAGATGGCAATACCGGCAATAACTGCGCCCGTCGCCCCCAACCACCGGCCGCCGGCCCCTGCATTCCTGGAGGCAGCCAGCCTCATCCTTCCCGTCCAACTGCCGGTCGCCTTGGCGAATTTAACGGCTTGCAGGGTTGCCCTCATGGCGAAGATGGTCTTCACGGCTTGCACGCCACTCGTTCCTGCTACGATCACGGAAGTGGGAATGAACCCAAACGTATTCCCCTTGCCCTCCTGCTCGCGCTGATATGTATACGTCTGCGTCTGATTATCGCCCACCCTCAGCCCGCCGCCCGGCTGGCCTAGATGGGTTGCCTCGATCAGGTAGGCGGGCAGGGTGTCCTGATCATGGTTCAGCTCGTCAAATACGTCACCGTCCGACCGACTATCGGACACCAGGAGCTGACCATCCACGCTGATGATGCGAGTCTGGCCCACAAACCAGGCGGTGTAGAACATGTCCAGCAGCAGTTGCAGGTCGTCTTCTGTCAAATCGGGATAGTCGTCCTGCAGATCGGCCACGATGTCCGACATCTCATCCTCGTAACGCTGTTGCATCACATCCAGCGTCTCTTGCAGGTCCAGTGATACCCAGGCCCCATCCTCGTACTGGTAGGTGTTGCTCTTCAACCCACGCATGGTGCTCATGGAGACGTTGTTCAGGTTGAGGTTGAACTCGGCCTGCGGCTCGAACTGCCCCTGATCATCCAGGCCGTACAACCCCGTCTCGCTCTGGGTGGCAATCACCAGCGATGCATAACCGTCGGTGGGGTAACCCTCGACGTCCAGAAAGCTGCGGATGCGTGTCTGCAGGTCGGCTATGCCCTCGTCGGAGTGGCCATAGGGAGTGGCGGGCAGATCCATGGTGACCAGGGTTGAGGTGACCCCCCAGGTTTGCTCCAGAGGGGTATTCGGGTTGCTAAACCGGGTTTCGAGGGAGTCCTCCCCAGGCCCCGCCCGCAGGACCGGCTTCTCGTGGGTCAGGAAGGTGCTGCCCAGGCCAAAGAGCAGGTTAAAGAGCAGTCGGTCTTCGCCAGGGCTGTCTGGCGTGCCCAGGATCGCCGCCTCAAAATTGCGGCTCTTGGTGATCTGCAGGCCGGTGACGCGGAAGGATTCCTCCAGGTATGAATGAAGGGGGATGACGGACGTCTTGATCTCGTCGCCGACCTGCTGGTCTATGCTCATCTGCATCATCCAGACCAGCTCGACTTTCTCCCAGCGGATATCGTCCAACTGATCCGGCCGGTAAGCCATCATGGCCGAAAAGGCCACGATCCGCCCCCCGTCGCTGACCGGCATGGGGGTCACATAGAGGACATAGGCATCATCTTCCTCAAACACGGTGACGCCATGGTTCCGCGCCAGGTCTCTGTCGGGCGCCTGATTGGTGCGAATTCTGAATACGGGGAGCAGGCGGATATCCTCGGTCGAGTCGTCCAGGTCTTGAAGCTGGCCGAGCTCGTCGTGGGGCCAGTCCAGGTAGCCCGTGCTGTAGCGCAGATGGCTCGTGTCCTCCGGCTGCACCTGAATCTCGAGGTACAGGTAGCCGTCAAAATCGCCGCCCTGGATGTTCAGGGAGAAGGTGTCACTGTAGGTGGTGCGTGCGTAAGGGGACAGGTCAATACCATCCGGCACCGCGTCGCCGTCGTTGTCCTCGTCCCACAGATTGGGCACGCCGTCGCCATCGGGGTCCCAATCGTTGGCTACATCCAGGTGGGGCGCAGCGCCGACCGGGTCCGGCCACTCGGCGAAATCGGTCAATCCGTCCTGGTTGGAGTCAGGATTGAAGGGGTCGCTCGTCCAATGTCGACCGCCATAATTAAAGCCGTCAATCTCCAGGGTATCGGTGATGGTGTCGCGGTCGCTGTCCTCGTGATAGGGGTCGGCGCCCAGGCAGTTCTCGTCGGCGTCACTCAGGCCGTCGTTGTCCGCGTCTTCGGTGGTGCTGCCTTTGCCGCAGTAGAGGTCGGGGGTGGAGGAGGCGGATTGCGGATTGCGGATTGCGGATTGTGTGTTGCGTGTTGGGTATTGGGTATTGGGTATTGGAGAGTGGAGGTTGGAGATTTCGGATTTCGGATTTCGGACTGCGCATCACTGTATACCGATAACTGATCACTGAGCGCCGATGAAAGCCCACTGGCATGGGCGACGCGGGTGCTGAAGCGAGTGATACTCCCGGCCTGGAGCAACGGTGTCAACATCATAGTGACGCTGACAGCAATGACGGCGACGGCATAAACGGTGCGCCGACGCCGGTAGCCGACGAGGGCGGCTGCCAGGGCCAGGCTGACGAGAAAGGTGAAGATATCAGGGAGGGGAAGTCTGGATACAGGAGCATGGAGATCAGACAGTCGCCCGGGAGGGGTGAATGACGAAGAGGAAGCTCCCGGCTGAGAGGCGTCTTCCGGCGGTGTCTTTGCCGCGGAGAAGTCGAAATCCACCACGAGATGCACCCTGGCGTCATACTCGGGGGAAACCCCTGGCATCTCCAGGTCCACCACCTGGCGTCTGGGCAGGCCGTCCGCGTCCACCCACAGCTCGCCGTGGCCGCTCATGCTGGCCAAAAGCTGCGAGGGAGAAAACTGCACGCCCGCCGGTAGCTGACCGTGGAGGCTGGCCTGAATCTGGTCGCGGACATGTTCGGCGAAGCGCTGGCCATCGATGTCGTAGGCATATCCGATTGGCGATTTTCGATCTTCGATCCTCGATTGCGCGCCTTCCGAATCGGAAATCTCCCGGACGTTCTCGGCCGCGGCGAGATAACCCAGGTAATCAGCGCTGGGCGCGGTGAGTCCCGCGGGATTGTCCACGGGGATCTTTTCCCCATCCTGCACCAGGAAGCTCTCGGTTCCATCCTGGATGATCTCCAGCGGCGCTGTGTCAGGACCGGCGCCCTCGAAGTGCAGCGTTAGCCGGGCCTGATCGGGCAGGGTGACCTCGCCCTCCAACCGCGTATCCACCCGCTGGTCGGTCTGGCCGATCATACTGGAGATGGCCCGCGGGATGAGGGTCTGCTCGGCGTCGGCAGTGAAGCGATAGGCGCCGGCCGCTTGCGCCTGTTGCCAGGCGCGGTTCACCGCCTGTTCAGGTGACAGGGACGGCGGGGCAGCTTGTCCCGGGGGCGCGGCAGCCAGCGCAAAGGGGATCAGGAACACGCCGAATAATATCAGAGCGATGGCGAGGGCCAGAAGCCCGTGTCGAACCGCCGGGTAGCGTTTCATGATCATCCTCCTGGGTTTCGGCCGCGGCCTTGCCGCGATGTCCCGGATGGATCAAAGGCCAGAGATGGGCATGACAAGGTGTGAGCGTTTGTGCAAATCGACTCTGCTATTCTATCACAAATATGCCCATCGCGCGCGGCCAATCTTGGCCAGTGGGTGCGGTTCAAGGTTTTACAGTGAAGGCGTCTGGATCACGAAGGCGCGAAGCGCCACGCAGTGCCCGAAGCACGAAGCCGCGCCAGTTCGACGCCAGCGTGCCCATCAACGCGTCGTGATCGCCTGAGCCGTGCGAGACGCCCGCCTGACACGCCGATCGGCGCACCCCTTCGACTTTGCTCAGAGCAGGCTCTGGAGGCCCTTCGTGCTTCGCGATCCTAACCTGGACAAGCCAGAGCCAACCAGGCAAATGCCATCAGAAAATTCTCGTCTGTCGTGCAATGATTCAACTGGTTAGGCCCAAATACCCGTGGCGGGCAGACTTCCGAAGTCTGACGCGGGCGGGCCCACTTGCGGCAAGCTGGCAGAGACCCTTGTAGCAACTCAGCGATGGCTGCCTTGAATCCCGGCTCATGGTCGCCGCTTCCCCGCACCCCCGCGATGAATTCCCGCACATCGGCCTGCGCGGCCCGCGCCACGTCGGCCAGTCGTTCCAGGAGTCCGCAGGCCAGGTCGACCTGGTCCCGCGCCAGCAAGGCCTGGGTAGCCTGGGCCTGGACGTTGACGTAGCCCAGCACCTGGCCCAGGCTGTCGTGGAGCTCACGAGCCAGCCATTCTCGCTCTTCCAGCACGGCCAGCGCCTGCTGCTGTTGGGCCAGGTGCACCTCGGCCTCCTTGCGCGCGGTGATGTCGTTCAGGACGATGGCCCGCCCCAGGTATCGACCTCGGCTTCCGCGAAGTGGGGAGATGTGAGCGCTGATGACGCGTCCAGGAGCGGGCTCGGTCGGGAGACCGGCCCGAGCGGGTTTGGTGGCTGCCCACAAACCGGCCCGCGCAGGTTCGGCGGTTGCGTACAGATCGGCCCGGGCGGGCTTCGAGAGGCGGCCAGGGGCTGGAACCGCCTCCGCCGGCGGCAGGGTCAACTCCGTGCGGGTGACGGCAGGGCTGGCAATCAGCGCCACCAGCGCGGGCCAGCTCTCGAGGGCGTCGGCAGCCGGCCGGCCGATGGCGGGATCAGCCCGCTCCCGGCCCAACAAGCGGCGGGCAGCCGGATTGAGGTCCACGACCCGATCCTGGTCGTCCAGCACGATCACGCCATGCTCCATGCCCTCGACGACCTGGGCCCGGGCCACGGGCATGATGTCGAACAGATGGAAGCGAAACAGCCCCCAGGCCACGATGAGGCCGGACAGACTGAGCACCGCGGGTGCGATATCATGCCGGGGGATAGGACTGAGGCCCAGGTTGTACAACAGATTCCAGACCAGCGGCAGCACGGCGCCAATCAGCAGGGTCAAGCGTTGGCGCCGGTAGAGGGGCGGGGCGCGGCGCAGGGCAGTGACCAGTAAATAAAGGGTGAGGGCCAGCAGCAGGTAGGTATAGGCCGCATGCACCCAGAACCAGGGGCCAAAGGTCTTGCCGATCACGGGAAAGGGGCCGGCCGTGTCCAGGTGGATGTCACGCCGCACCAGCCCGTGCGCCGGGTCCGTCCAGGCCAGTGCCACCGTGATGATGGGCTCGATGGCCAGCAGGGCCAGATTGCGTCGGGTCAGCCACTCGCCCCGCCCGCTGATCTGCAAAGCCAGGGCCAGCCAGGCCACGGGGACGGTCACGTAGCACAAGTATTGCACGTTGGCCCAGAAGAGCTTGGTAGGCAGGTCGGCGCCGGCCATCTCCAGCCCGTTGGCCAGCGCCCAGGCCGCGGCCAGGGACATCAGGATGGCGAAGGGGTGTGCGCCCGTCACGGCGCGGCGGCGCCAGGCATAGATAGCCAGTCCCGCCATGATGGCTGTCGATGCGAGCAAGAGCCAAAGGTAGGGGACATATTGAAAGCGCATGGTATCGTAGTGGGAACTTGTAAGACGGCGACGTTCGCTCACCAAACCACCATCAGTCTACACCAGAAAAGGCCAGCCGTCAATCAGTTCGCGACCCTGGCGACGATGCCGACCACCATAGCCGCGAGTCGGATCGACTTGGTTGAAGCAATATGTTATACTGAACGGAAATGGATGCAGTGCAAACGGAGTCGAGCCTTTAGGCGCAAATCAAGCGTAAAAACCGGCTAAAGCCTCGATTCCAATGCACTCGTTTGATTTCCGTTCAGGTATCCTCTCAATAATCCGGGGCAGCTCAAGGCGGATCCGTGATCCGCCGCTCGCCCGCCGAGTCATGGACTCGGCTTGAGCAGATGTGTCCCCGCCTTTTTGAGAAGATACCCGTTCAGTATATACGCATGGACAACATAGATAACAGAGGTTCAGTCTTTCGAAAAAGTCCAAATCTCAACCGTTTAGAGTATGTTTGCCGCAGCTCTATCGGTGAGAGGCTGAGATGGAAGACGACAAAGCGGTGTCCTCGGGCTACGTCCACGTCGGGACGCGCGTCGATGTGGAGCTGATCGACGAACTGGGCGCTGGCGAGCACATGACGTTCGACATCGTGTCCGACCAGGTCGCGGATTTCTCGGCCGGGTTTCTGGCCGCGGGCACGCCGCTGGCCAAAGCGATCCTGGGGCAGCCTGCCGGGGCCGGCGTGCCGTATCGGGTTGCGGACGTGGTGGAAGTGCGCATCCTGCGCGTCACCGCCAGCACGCGCACGCCGGACGCAGCCGCGGCCGAAAGCCGGCGGGCTGCGGTCCAGGAGGCGGTCAGCCGGTCGAACCTGGAGGACGCGGTGCGCCTGGCCTTGACTGTGGATGTCAAATGGGGCGACTACGATCCGGAAGGGATCGAGACCGGGTGGGATGAATGAACAGGTCTATCGGACCGGTGGCAGTGCGGCTCATCGACGCGCCTGAGGCGATGCGGGCGGTGGAGGCGCTGCAGCGCATCGTGTGGCCGGGCAGCGACGTCGACGTGGTGCCGGCGCACCTGCTGCTCACCGCAGCGCACAACGGTGGGCTGGTGGCCGGGGCTTACGTCGAGGGGCGGCTGGCGGGCTTCGCGTTTGGTTTTCTGGGGTGGGACGCGACATCGCGGCCGCCTCACCTCAAGCACTGTTCTCATCAACTGGGTGTCCACCCCGACTATCGCAACCTCGGCCTGGGTTTCGCGCTTAAGCGCTTCCAGTGGCAGTTCGTGCGAGCGCAGGGTCTGGACCGCGTCACCTGGACCTGCGATCCGCTGCTGGCGCGCAACGCGCAGCTCAACATCGCCAAGCTGGGCGCGGTGTGTAACATCTACTTGCGAGACGTGTATGGCGAGCTGCGGGACGGGCTCAACGCCGGCCTGCCCACCGATCGCTTTCAGGTGGATTGGTGGGTGAACAGCGAGCGGGTCCTGGCGCTCATGCGCGACGAGCCCGTCCCGCGCCGCCGCCTGGCAGACTACCTGGACGTCGGCGCGGCCTGGATCAACCCACCTCCGCCCTTCGGCGCTTCCACCCCTCCCGGCGAACCGTCTTCCTGGCGCGAGGGGGAGGGCTCGGATCTGCTCCTCAAGATCCCCGACGATTTCCTGGCGCTCAAAGCGTCCGATCCCGCGCTCGCGCTGACTTGGCGGCTGCGCACCCGCATGGCGTTCGAGGCGCTCTTCGCCCGAGGGTACGCGGTGACCGATTTTGTGGAGGGGGCGGTGTATGTGTTGTCGAAGCCGCGACCCTCACCCAAGGAGCAACCATGAAGATCGACCGCGTCACCCTCTACCATCTGCGCATGTCCCTGTGCACCCCGTTCGAGACCTCGTTCGGCCGCATCCACGAGCGCGAGTGCATCCTGCTGGCCGTCCGCGCCGAGGGCTTGACCGGCTACGGTGAGTGCGTGGCCGACCGCGATCCCGGGTACGCCTACGAGACGGTCGGCACGGCCTGGCACATCCTGCGTGATTTCCTGGTCCCCGCGGTCATGGGACAGGAGTTGACCGGCCCGGCGGATTTCCAGGCGCGGGCCGCGCGCGTGCGCGGGCACAACATGGCGAAGGCCGGGCTGGAGCTGGCGCTGTGGGACCTGGCCGGCCAACGCGCGGGCCGGTCGTTGCGCGATCTGCTCGGAGGGGCCCGGGAGCGGGTGGAGGTGGGCGTTTCAGTGGGGATCCAGCCGTCGCCGGACGCGCTGGCGGAGACGGTCGACGGCTACCTGGCGCAGGGCTACGGTCGCATCAAAATCAAGATCAAGCCGGGCCACGACGTCGTCGAGACCCGGGCCGTCCGTCGCGCGTTCCCCGACATCCGCCTCCAGGTGGACGCCAACTCGGCCTACGCGCTGGTCCCCGCGGGGGCGCCGGCCTCGGCGGACGCGCTGTTGCCGCTGGATGACCTGAACCTGCTGCTGATCGAGCAGCCGCTGGCTGAGGACGATCTCTGGGATCACAGCCGCCTCCAACGCCGCTTTCGCACGCCGCTCTGCCTGGACGAGAGCATCCACGCGGTGCGCCATGCGCGCCAGGCGCTGGAGATGGCCGCGTGCCGCGTGATCAACATCAAGCCGGGGCGGGTCGGCGGGTTGGGCGAGGCGGTCGCCATCCACGATCTCTGCCGCGCCGCGGGCGTGCCGGTGTGGTGCGGGGGGATGCTGGAGACGGGCGTGGGCCGCGCCGCCAACCTGGCATTGGCCAGCCTGCCCGGCTTCACGCTGCCCGGAGATATCTCGGCTTCGGACCGCTATTACGCCCAGGACATCACCCACGAAAGCTTCACGCTCAACCCGGACAGCACCATCACCGTCCCGACCGCGCCGGGCCTGGGCGTGACGGTTGACACGGCCGCACTGGCGCGTTTCACGGTGGCGGAATTGGCGCTGGAAGCGCCTCACACCGCCCGCCACCGCTGATCAGGATCTTCTGGCCGGGTGTCCCGTACCCTCGATCTCGGAATAGGCTGTCCGATGCTATGCATCGGAGGTATCCTCTCAACAATCCG
>MNXL01000148.1:18609-20625 GCA_001871755.1 Anaerolineae bacterium CG2_30_64_16 | reverse complement strand
CAAGGCGCGTTACCGGGCCGCCAGCAAGGGCAACTACGACATCTACGTGGTCTTCGTGGAGAAGGGGCTGAGCCTGCTCAACGAGCACGGCCGGCTGGGCTTCATCCTGCCGAATAAATTCCTCACAACTGACTATGGGCAAGCAGTGCGAGGATTCATCTCTGAACGTCAGGCACTCACAGCATTAGTGGACTTTGGCCACGAACAGGTTTTCAGCCAAGCAACGACTTACACCTGCTTGTTATTCCTGTCGGGTAGCAGGATCACGACATTCGATTTCGCTCAGGTTGAGCCATCACCGCAAGTACTTGGCGAGAAAGTCGAGTTCATCACCAGACCTTCCAGTTTATTGACAGAGGCACCTTGGCAGATAGCAGTTAGATCGCATGCAGCCATTGCCGAGAAAATTAGTGCACGTGCCGCTCCACTGCTTGCTTTGCCGGCCATAATGTCCCGTGGTTCAAGTAGTGGTGATGACAAAGTCTTTATTCTTCAGCACACCTCAGAGGTGGGACGATACAGGACAGCGGACGGCCAGATCGTCGAGCTCGAGAAGGACATCTTGCGAATCCCATTGTTCGCGACCGATTTTGGCCGCTATCGGTTTACCCCGAAGGCTGATAAGGTGATCGTGTTCCCGTACCAACGGCAGGTAGACGGCTCCATGCAACTCGTATCAGAACCTACGCTCAAGTCGACATACCCCGACGCGTATCGATACCTTCTCTCACAAAGGAAACGACTCGAGCAAAGGAAGCAATTCAGGGTTTGGTATGGATTTAGCGCGCCCAGAAACCTTGAAGTACATGATGCTGCACAAATGGTAGTGCCTTTGCTCGCGGACAAAGGTTTGTATGCGCGGTTGCCGGTCAATCGTGAGAAGTACTGCTTGATGGCTAGCGGTGGATTCAGCATCACGGTTGACCAGAACTCCGGTCTGTCACCGAAATACGTTCTTGGGCTGTTGAATTCGAAGTTGCTGTTTTGGCAGCTTCAGTCCATTAGCAACCTGTTCCGGGGTGGATGGATCACGTGTACCAAGCAGTATGTTGGCACTTTGCCCATCCGCACCATCGACTTCACCGACCCGGCCGACGTCGCGCGCCACGACCGGATGGTCGCGTTGGTGGAGCGGATGCTCGACCTGCACCGCCGCGTGGCCGCCGAGTCCGTGCCCCACGTCAAGACCGCGCTCCAGCGCCAGATCGCCGCGACCGATCGGGAGATCGACCGGTTGGTCTATGAGTTGTATGGGCTGACGGAGGCGGAGGTCGGGGTGGTGGAGGGGCGTTAGGGCGTTTCTGATCAATTGACGGCCCGCTCTCTGAGTGTTACAATCTGTGCCAGATACGTATGGCCGGAGTGGAGTGAGGCAAGATGAGTGTCTTGCAGCGGATTCGCCAACTGGTGATCGAGAGGCGCTACTACTTGTCTGCCCACGCCGAAGAGGAGATGTGGGCCGATGGGTTGGAACGCCCGGATATCGAACGGGGCATCCTCGGCGGACGTATCGAGAAGCGGATGACCGAAGATGTTCGGGGCACACGCTACCGGATCGCAGGTCGAGCAAGAGATGAACGGCCTATTCGCGTGGTTTGTCGCTTTCACGCGATCGAAGACCTGCTGATCATCACCGTGTATGCGGTGGAGGTGGATGATGATTTGTGAGTTCTGTGGGGGCAAGACGATCAAGAAAAAGGTCCGCAAGGTTCATTGGCTCCGACGACAACTCTTCATCATAGACGATGTCGAGGCTGAAGTCTGTCAGGAGTGCGGTGAGCGCTACTACCATGCCACTACACTCGATGCGATTGACCGCATGTTGGCAGCGGACAGCCTGCCCGTCAAGCAGCAGCTCCAGGTGCAAGTGGTCGGCATGCCTGCGAGCAATCCAGCCTGACCAGCGCCTCAAGACTGACTATCCTTCGCCCGCGCGCAGGACTCGCCCGTTGCGCGCAGTTGTTTCACCTATCATTCTCTCCATATCCGCACCATCGACTTCACCGACCCGGTCGA
>MNXL01000148.1:14237-18591 GCA_001871755.1 Anaerolineae bacterium CG2_30_64_16 | reverse complement strand
GATGGTCGCGTTGGTGGACCGGATGCTGGACCTGCACCGCCGCGTGGCGGCCGAGTCCGTGCCGCACGTCCAGACCGCGCTCCAGCGCCAGATCGCCGCGACCGATCGGGAGATCGACCGGTTGGTATACGAGTTGTATGAGTTGACGGAGGCGGAGATTGGGGTGGTGGAGGATTCGAGATGATCCGCGATTTTGGGAGATCGTCAAAGGTCAAGGCGGGCCTCAGCAGTGATCATGTCAGCGATGTTTCCTGTCCCCACTCCCGCTATCTAAACCGAACTGGCACACAATTGGTTTACAAAACTTAGCATGTTGTGATATAATGTAAACCAAAGAAGAGGTGCGCCATGGAAGGGATTAGCGAGCGAATCAAGATGGCCCGCCGCATGGCTGGCTTGAGCATGCGCGGCCTGGCCGAGGCCGCTGACGTCAGTGCGATGGCCATTTCCAAGTACGAACGGGGCCTGGATATACCAGGCTCTGCCGTGCTGATCCGTCTGGCGCGAGCGTTGGACGTCAAAGTCGAATTTCTCCTGCGCCCTGTCAACGGCTTAGCGCTCGGCCTGTCAGCACCCTCCTTCCGCAAGCGCGCGTCACTGTCAGTCCGGAAAGGCGAAGCGGTCCAGGCGCGCGTGCAGGAATGGCTGGAGCGGTATCTGGCAATCGAGGGGCTCTTCGGAGATGCTGTCGCATTCGAGCTACCGGCCGATCTTGACCGTCGGGTGACGCGCCCGGATGATATCGAGGAGGTGGCCCTCAATCTGCGAGAGGCCTGGCGCCTGGGTTGGGACCCTATCGAGAGCATGGCGGAGGTGCTGGAGGATCATGGGGTCAAAGTGGGCGCGATCAAGGGGTATGATGCTTTCGATGCCCTCAAGTTGTGGGCGAACGAGGTCACGCCCGTGATCGTTACCAGGGAGGGTCTACCGGGAGATCGCCAGCGCTTCGATCTGGCGCACGAGTTGGGGCATCTGGTGTTGGCGCCCGCGGGAGACATGGACGGCTGGCGCAAGGGCGCCCAAGAAAAGGCCGCACAACGCTTTGCCGGCGCGTTCCTGGTCCCTGCGCCAAAGGCGCGCTTTGAGCTAGGCCAGCATCGAGCCACCCTCGATTTGATGGAATTGCACCTGCTCAAACACAAGTATGGCATGAGCATGCAGGCGTGGGTCTATCGCGCCAAAGACCTCGGTATCATCTCGGAAGCCTATGCGACCCAGCTACACATCCAGTTCCGACGCAACGGCTGGCACCGAGACGAACCTGGCGACCCCATTCCGCCCGAGAAACCAGCTCGTCTGGACCGCCTGGTGTTGCGCGCGCTGGCGGAAGATGTGATCTCCGAGTCCCGCGCTGCCGAGTTAATCGGCATGCCGATGGCGCAGTTTTGGCAGCGAATGAGAGAGCAACATGCCGGATTCCCCGCCGTGCTGCACAGTTGACGCGAGCGTGCTCATCGACCTGCATCATGGCGGCCTGTTGACCCAGGCTCTTCGCCTGCCATATCGATTGTCGGCCCCCGACGTGGTGATCGAGGAGCTGACGGAGCCGGACGGCAGTGCCTTGGTCGAGCTTGGCCTGGAAAAGGCATCATTTTCAGGAGACCAGGTGTTCGAGGTGCTCCAGCTCCGGGTTCAGTCTGGTCAGGTTTCCACGCCAGATCTATTCGCGCTGGTCTTGGCCCGGAGTACGAAAGCCACCTTGCTGACAGGGGACCGGGTCCTGCGGCAGATTGCTGAAAGGGAAGGCATCCCGGTGCGTGGTACGTTGTGGGTGCTGGATGAATTGGTGAGATGGGGGATCATCGATCAAAGGAAGGCCTTGCGCGCACTGGAAAAGATGTTGGCGCACGGCAGCCGGTTGCCCGAAAACGAATGCCAGAGGCGGATGCGGCGGTGGAGAGCATGACGGCATGGGAGTCAAACAATTACGTTTGACGCAATTATGGAGCAATTCTTGCGTAATTATCGCAGCGGGACAAGAGCAGAGCGTACATGACGGCATGGGAGTCAAACATGGCAAACCTGAGCGAAGACCGGTACCAGGAGCTCCTCGAACAGGCCACCGTGGACTGCTACAACGACGAGGAAGAGCAGCTCATGAGCATCCTTTACACGCTGGACGAGCAGCTCGCCTTCCCGCTTGAGGCCCACATCCTTGGCGAACAAGTCGAACTGCTCGGTCTGGATGATCAGGCCAGCAACCTGCATCGCGGGATCGTGGCGCGGGTGCGCAAGGGCGGGGTCGAGTATCGCGTGGGCCTGTCGGAGCTGGCGTTCGTCGGCCTCGATCCGGCGAGCGCGGAGTGGCTGGAGATGTATCGGCGGTGGGCGGCGCTGCTATGAAAGAGGTCACTTCATGACAAGCAAGGCCGCAGTGAACGGTTTCTTGGCGCAACGGACGTGGGCCGTGGCCGGCGCCTCTCGCACGGACCAGAAGTTCGGCAACATGGCCTATCGGGAACTCAAGGCCCGGGGCAACCGGCTGTTGCCGGTCCACCCCAGCGCGGAGAGCATCGAAGGAGATCGGTGCTACGCGAGCTTGAAGGCGCTGCCCGAGCCGGCGGGGGTGGTGCTGGTGGTGACACCGCCGGCGCAGACCGAGCAGGTCGTGCAGGACGCGGCCGCCGCGGACATCCGCCGCGTTTGGATGCAGCAGGGCGCCGAATCAGCGGCCGCCATCCGGTTCTGCCAGGAGCGCGGCATCGAGGTCGTGCACGGCGAGTGCATCATGATGTTCGTCCCGGAGGCGGGCTTCGGCCACCGGATGCACCGATGGGTCTGGGGGCTTCTGGGCAAGCTGCCGAAGTGAGTTGGACCCAGGGCTGGCAGTCCGCGCGGGCTGCCAGCCCACGCATGTCCTACGCGATGAAATACATCTCCTTCAAGGCTTCCTCGGTCTTGGCCATGATGGCCCTGATTTTCGCCTGTACTTCGGCAGACAAAGGCTCGGGAATGTGGTTGTCGAGAATCGCCTGGGTATCTTCGACCAGGGTCTGGCCGAAAGGGCTCTCTGGGATTTTGCGGGGTACCCCCTATATGTAGGGGTATGGCATACTTAGCGAAAAACCAGGAGAGCTAGCCATGTTGAACATCTTGGGTCTCAAATCGCGCAACTTAAGGTATACTTAGCGAAAAATCAGGAGAGCTAGCCATGTTGAACATCTTGGGTCTCAAATCGCGCAACTTAATCACCGTGCCCTTGGACATTCCTGACGTCGCGGTGCTCAGCGTCAACCAAAACGAGCGGCGGGATGTGGTGATCACGGTCGCCAGCACCCTGGTGGGGACACCCTGCCAGCATTGCAGCCAGCCGCTCACGAAGCTCCACGGACACGATCGCTGGATCGAGTTACGGCACTTGCCGATCTTGGGCCAGCGCACCTATATCCGGCTGCAGCCGCAGCGTTACAAATGCGCCAGCTGTGCCGGCAAGAGCACGACGCAAACCCTGGCCTGGTACGAGCCTAAGAGTCCCCACACCAAGGCCTACGACGAGCACCTGCTGTTGCAGTTGATCAACAGCACGGTCGAGGATGTGAGCCGCAAAGAGGCCGTGGGCTACGATGCGGTGGAAGGCGCGCTGGGCCGGCGGATTCAGTGCCAGGTGACCTGGTCTGAGTTCACCGAGTTACGCATCCTCGGCATCGATGAGATTGCCCTGACCAAAGGGCACGACAACTTTGTCGCCATTATCACCACCCAGCAAGCCGACGGGCATGTGGCGCTCTTGGCCGTCTTAGCCGACCGGAAAAAGGAAACCGTGCGCCAATTTCTGGACACCATCCCCCCGCACTTGCGGGCCACGCTGCACACGGTCTGCACCGATATGTGGGACGGCTATGTCAATGCGGTCAAAGAGTTCGCCGACGCGCATGATGACGTTGCGCTTGAGGTGGTCATTGATCGGTTTCACGTCGCCAAGCATTACCGCGACGGGGTGGATCAACTCCGCAAACGCGAAGGTCGACGCCTCAAGGCGGAATTGCCGGAGGCCGAGTATGCCGAGCTCAAGGATGTGATGTGGCCGCTCCGTAAAAACCATCGAGACCTGACGCCGGAGGAACGTCTGCGCCTCCTGCGCCTGTTTACCTATGCCCCCACCCTGAAGGTAGCCTATACCCTGCGGGAAGAACTGACCGCCATCTTTGAGCTCCCCTTGACCAAGGCGCAAGCCAAGAAACGCCTGCTCAAGTGGTGCGCCAAAGTCCGCCGTAGCGCCTTAACCTGTTTCGACACCTTTCTGAAAACGCTCGCCAACTGGCTGGATGAGATTGTCAACTACTTCGCGGAGCGGTGCAGTAGCGGCTTCGTGGAGGGCCTCAACAATAAGATCAAAACCCTCAAGCGGCGCTGC
>MNXL01000148.1:0-14221 GCA_001871755.1 Anaerolineae bacterium CG2_30_64_16 | reverse complement strand
TACGGCATCGGTCGCGTCGCCACGCTCTTTCAACGTTTGTATCTGGACCTGGAGGGGTATCGCCGGTTTGCGTAAGCGGAGCAGCCCTATATGTGGCCCTTTCCCGCAAAATCCCAAAGAGCCGCCGAAAGTCTTGCCGCCTTTCTGGAGCCAGGTATCGGGGTCATCGCGGTTGGAGAGCCTGGGCCGCCACAATTCACTCTTGTAGTAGTTGAGCGTGTGTTCTTCGGCCAGGTAGTCCCCCCCAGGGCCGACAGACCGGATCATATCCAACCCCATCAGCTCAGGCGTGATCTCGAAGCCACGCATCATGCGCTTCACCCAGCCGATAATCTCATTCGACATAACGATGTTGGCAGGGCTGCCGATCAGGCCGGCGCCCATGTAGCCGATATCATGGATCAGGTTGGCGCCGTCGAGCGCGGCCATCAGGATCGTCAGGGCGGATTCAAAGGCCGTTTGCTGATCAATGCCATGCGCATCGCTCACGCCGGCGGTGCCCCAACACGGGATGCCGTAGTAGTGATAGATATCGGCGTAGGCAGAATGGGTCAGCCTGAACTCAGGTCCGCCATAGACGAAGACCGAAGACAGCATATCCATGGGGGTGGCGAAGAAGCCCGAGATGATGGGCGAGCCTTTGCCGCGCACTTGATGGATCACGATCCCGCTGAGAGCCTCGGCATTGGCTTGCACGATCCCGCCGATAAGGGAGACCGGTGCGCTGGCGCCCATGACGTCGGCCGGGGTATAGCAGATGGGGATGCCCTTGTCGGCGCAGAGCAACACCTTGCTGACGGCGCCATAGGAATGTACGAGGGGTGCGGTCGGCTCAGAGTAGTTGATGAGGAAGGGCTTCTCGCGCAGCGCCTCCTCGCCTCCGGTCACCGCGGCGGCGATCTCGATCATGGCCGCCAGGTCTTCGCGGCCCGCTGCAGTGAAGAAGATCGGTTTGACGGTGTTCTCCAACTCAGCCCGGAAGCACTCGATATACATCATGTTGGTCTGCGCTTCATGGGGCAGGGCAGAGGAGGCCACAAAATCAATGTCGGAGCAATAGTCAACCACGCGGGCTGCGTTCCTGACGTCATCGAGGTTGGACGGCCGTAATTCGCCCGTGCGCACATCAACGGTCTTAATCAGGTCCGTGCCCAGGCCATAATGGATCTTACGGCCTTCCAGGCGCATGGCCTCTTCGCCGCGTCGATTGTAAATCGTAATGCGCGAGGGCGCGCTGCGGATGCATTCTCCCACCAGCCAACCAGGCATCTGCACGATATGGCCCGGCCTGATCCGGCAGCCGGCGGCGCGCAGCATCTCAACGGCTTCTTCGTGATTGACGCGTACGCCCACGGTTTCGAGGATGTCCAGGCTTGCCAGGTGGATTTCCTTGATCTGTTCATCGGTCAGCAGGCGATAGCTCGGGACCACTTGTGACTTGAACCCGCTATTCATTATGTCTCTATCCTTTCTTCTGGCATCAGTCGCCCACCAGGGCGCGCGCAACTTCAACGGCGGCGCCCGCGTTCGCGGCGTAGGCATCCGCCCGGATCTTCGCCACGAAATCCGCCGTGACCGGCGCCCCACCGACCATCACCTTCACCTGGGCACGGACCCCCGCCTCTTCAAGCGCGTGGATCGTTTCGCCCATGCGCGGCATGGTCGTCGTTAGCAGGGCCGACATGCCCAACAGCTTCGGCTTGTGCTGCTTGACCGCATTCAGGAAAGCCTGCGGTTTTACGTCGATCCCCAGATCAACCACGGTGAATCCCGCGCCCTCCAACATCATCGCGACCAGGTTCTTGCCGATATTGTGCAGATCGCCCTGCACTGTGCCGATGACCACCGTGCCACGGCCGCCGCCCTCGCTCTTGGCGAGCAACGGCTTGAGCAGCTCCATGGCCGCGGTCATGGTCCTGGCCGAGAGCAGAACTTCGGGGATGAACATCTCGCCCACCTTGAAGCGCTTCCCGACTTCGTCCATGCCTGGGAGCAGCCCCAGATCAAGCACCTGTTGCGCGGAAGCGCCGCCATCGAGCGCCATCTGTGTCAGCTTCTTGATCTCCTTCAGACTCCCGCCGAGCACAGCGACCGACAATTGACCGTACATTTCCGACATGGATCTCCCTCCTTAGATAGTTCCAGAAAAATACTTATCCCGAAACCCCCCTGCGATCCCCAGGGAAACCGGCGATTTTGGGACACTTATTTTTCTGGAACGGCCTTATCTCTCGTTACAGCGGCAGCCACGTCCCCACCCCGCGCTCGATGGCCCGCCGGTAGAGGATCGGCGCGGTGGCCATGTCGTCCAACGCCAGGCCCAGGTTGGCGGTCATGGTACGCTCGGTCGGAGTCTCGCGGCCGGGCTTCTGGCCGGTGACCAGCTCGCCCAGGCTGGCGTAGATCGGCGGGATCTGCTGGAAGTAGCCGATGTGGCGATAGTACTCCAACTGCGGCACATCGTCGGTGCAGAACTTGTCGGTCTCCTGCATGGCCGGGCCGGCCCAGTAGGAGTCGAAGTCCACCAGCGACGCGAACGCGCCCGCGTCCAGCCAGCCGGCCTGGATCGTCGCGTGGGGCGTTCGCAGGATCGGCCCCGCGGTGACCACGATGTCGCACCCCGTCACCGCATCCCGAGGTTCCCGGGCCTCCGTGACCTGCAAGCCCCACCGCTCGCGCACCTCGGCCGCATAGCCGGCCTGCGCCGCGGGCCGGCTATCGTACGCCACCACCTGCTCGAGCGGGAAGAGCACCTTGAGCGCCTCCAGATTGGTGCGCCCCTGCACGCCACACCCCAGGATGCCCACCTTCTTCGAGTCGGCGCGAGCCAGGTATTTGGCGGCCAGCGCGGTGGCCGCGCCCGTGCGCATCCCGGTAATCCAGGTACAGTCCATCACCGCCAGCGGCATGCCGGTCTCATCGTCGTTGACGATCATCAAGCCGCTGATGGAGGGCAGACCGCGCTTGAAGTTGTCCGGGAAATTGCTGACCCACTTCACGCCGATCGACTTCAGCGCGGGGATGTAGGCGGGCATCGCGTGGATGAACGCGTCCGGCCGGGAGTGCACACCGGGCTTGGGCGGCATCTCCACCTTGCCCTGACCGTGCTCACGGAACGCAACCTCCAGGGCATCGATGATCTCCGGCATGGTCACGCCGGCTGCCTCAACGTCAGCGCGGGACAGATACAGCAGCTTATGTTCGGACATGGTTAGACTCCTTTGTGGTGATTGCGGCATCACTTGCTTCGGCAATCGCTTGCTTATTGTATGCAAAACCGCTATAATCCTGATATTGAAGTCGCGTATCCCAAGCGTCGGGATCTCAACTCATTGGTGGTTAGGCATTATAGCAATAGTGACACATGAGGCAGGCTTTCGAGCTCGCCAAGCAGCCTGGAAAGACTGCTCCACGTGCGGCTTTGGCCTCAATGCGTGGTCAGGCACCATGAAAGGTGGTGAACATGCCACAGATAACTGCACGACGGGTCCAGTCTGACCTGACCTTAGATCAACTTGTCGCAATTGTCAAGCAACTAAAACCTGATGAGCGCGAACTGATCAGACACGCCATCAATCAGCCACCCTGGAGCCAACGCCTCGACCAGTTGCTGCACCGTGTATGGGACCGCGTTGACATTGCGCCGATAACGGAGGAAGAGGTCGATGCCGAAGTCGAACTCGCCCGAACAGGGCTCTGGGCCCAGGGTGGTTATTGACACAAACCTCTTTGTTCGCGGCCTACTGAAGGGTGCCGTTACCGCGCCACTCATGCAGGCATGGAAAGGGCGCCGCCTCAGTCTCGTCACTTCCGAGGAACTGCTCGCCGAGTTGTTTGAAGTATTGGCACGTCCCAAATTCAGGCGCTACTTCACGCGGGCGGACATCCATGAACTCAGCGAACTGATCTACGAACGAGCTGAGATCATTTACCCGACAACCCGCGTGGCCCTCTGCCGAGATCCCAAGGACGACATTTTTCTAGAGGTAGCGATTGCCGGTCAAGTGGCTTGCTTGATCACCGGTGACGATGACCTCAAAGCGGACGATGCTCTCAAAGCCAGGATGCACATCGAGTATGGCTTCGAGATCATCGGTGTACCTGAGTTTCTCAAACTTCTGGGGCAACTTGAGGCCGAGTAGCAGGCCAACCATCCACCCTCACCGCACCTTCAGCCTCGGCCGCCACCCGTTCAACGACAGCAGAATCACCCCGCTCACGACCAGCCCCGCGCCCAAGATCTGCCAGCCATCCATCCGCTCAGCCAGGAACACGTAGCCAAGCAGCGAGGCGAAGGGCACCTCTGACGTGGCCACGATCGACGCGACGCTGGCTTGAATCCGCCGCAGCCCTGTCGTGTAGGTCAGATAGCCCATGATGGTCGTGATCAGCACCAGGGCCAGGAACGCGCCGACCGCGACCGACGAGATCGAGCCTGGGAGCGGCCGGCCGATCTGGAACGGCGCCAGAGCCAAAGCCGCAAAGCCGAACGCGTAGACCAGGATCGTCCACGGCTCGTAGCTGCCGGTGAGCTTCTTGGTGAACAGGGTGATGCCGCTGTAAGCCAACGACGCGGCCAGCGCGGTGGACAGGCCGAGCGCGGTGAGCTGTGCGCCGGTGAGGGCGCCCGGCCGGGCGATCAGGATCGTGCCGATGCCCGCCAGCGCGATCGCCGCCCATTTGCGCCAGGTCAGCGGCTCGCGCCACAGCAGCCAGGCGAAAACCGTCACGAAGACCGGCGAATTGCACTGCAAGACCGTGGAAATCCCCACGCCGTTGATCAGGACGGTGGTGTTCCACAGCACGTGGAAGGTGCCGATGCCGATCCCCCCCATCGCGGCCAGCCAGGGCAGGTCGGCCCGGTGCACACGCAGCAGCCCCGGCTTGATGGCCGCCAGCCCGCCCAACAGGCAAAGGAACGTGGTCAGATCGCGCCAGAATGCCAGGGCGATGGCTGAGATGCCGCTGCCATCCACGATCAGGTTGATGAACAGGCCCGACGTCGACCAGAAAAGGGTGGCCAGCACCACCAACGCCAGCCCGATCCCCGTGGACGCGCGAACTACGCCCCCTCCAACTTCTGAACCAAGTTTCGATTGGGTCACGATCCGCCTGCGTCCGAGGTGAGCGCCAGCGCACTGACGTAGCGCATGTCGAAGTCGGGGTCCATGTCCAGGTCCACCTGCTCGGCCGCGACCGCGATCCGCTCGCCCCGCGCAAACTCCGCATCATCCAGGAAAAGCGCCGCGCCCAGGCCCGCGCCGTTGGCTGACGTCTCGACCACCTCCAACGGCAGCGCCGGGATCATGCCCAGCCCGACCACCGCCGCCACGTTCAGTTGACTGCCGAACGAGCCGGTGAGGATCATGCGTTGCAGGTCGGTCGGCTTGAGATCCAGCTTCTCCAACAGCGTCTCGACCGCGGCCTTGATCGCACCCTTCGCCTTCTGTAGCTCCCGGACATCGCCCTGTGTCAGGTAGAGCGAGACCGCCGCGGCCTCTTCACCCGCGTCCAACCCGCGCAGATCCACCCCCTGGTCGGTGATCAGGAAACGGCGCACACTGTCCGTACCCACGCTCATGCGCGGCCCGAAGATCGGGTGGTTCTGGACGAAGCGACCGCTGGGGTCGATCACGCCCGCCCGGCGCAGTTCGCACACCAGTTCCAGCAGCCCCGAGCCGGTCAGTCCCACGGGTGGCTGGTCCGCGATGGTGGTGAGCGCCAGCGTGCCGTCCGCGGCGTTCACCTTCACCCCTACGATCGCGCCGTCCACCGCGCGGGTGCCACAGGAGATGTTGACCCCCTCGAACGCGGGGCCGGCCGCGGTGGACGCCACCAGGATGCGGCCCGATCCTACGGGCGGGCGCCCATCGGTCACCATCACCTCGCCGTTGGTGCCCAGGTCGATGGCCGCCATGGGGCCGGTCGCCCGGTCGAAATCGTAGCAGGCCAGGCAGGCCAGCGCGTCAGAGCCGACAAAGCCGCCGATCAACGGCAGCAGTGCGACCTCCGTGCCGGCCGGGAAGATGTCGGCGAAGGGGTTGGTGGCCTCGGTGGCCGCGCCGATGGCCGCGCCGCCACCGCCCCGGAAGCGCACCGCCTCCGTGCGGTAGGGCTGGAAGGGGATTTCAGCCAGGGTGTCCACCGGATAGCGCAGCATCAGATGGTGCATGGCGCAGTTCCCGACGATGGTCACCTTGTGGATGCGCTCCCGGAGGCTCGGCGCGAGCTTGAGCGCGTCCACGGCCTGCACGATGGAGGACAGCGCCAGCATAGAGATGCGTTCGGCTGTCTCGGGGCCGCTTTGGGCCGCGGCCAGCCGCGAGATCACGTCCGCGCCGAACGCCGTCTGCTGGTTGAGCGCGGCGGCGCCCACGCACACCTTGCCCTGGTCCAGCGTGGTGACGAACGCCGCGACCGTGGTGCTGCCCAAGTCGATGGCCAGCCCCAGCGGCACGCCCTTGCGCTTGTGGTCATTGCTTGCGCGAAAGATCTTGTTCGAGTAGACGACGATCGGGGCCAGCGTGACCGCCACATCGCCCATAATCCGCGCGCGGCAGGCCAGCCGGTAGTTTGCCGCCCGCTCCGCGGTGGTGAGTCCGGCCAGCTCCAGCTCGTCCAGCGGGCTCAGCGCGCCCTGCGCCATCACCTTGCACTTCAGGCAACTGCCCCGGCCCGCGCACGGCTGCTCCAGCGGCAGCCCGGTGGCGATGATCGCGCCGCTCAGCAACGTGTCGTCCTCCACCACCACCGAGCGCACGTCCGCGCCGTAGCTCACGGTCACCCGGGCGGTCAGGGCTTCGCGCACCTTGTCGTAAAATTCCTGGACGTGTCCCCGCATGATCTCGGCCGCGGCCTCTGCGTCGCCCGCGCGGATCGCCTCCACCAGGTCGCGATGTTTGGCGACGGCCGCGGGCAGGAAGTCCAGGCGAGGCAGCGCCAGATACCAGAGGCGTTGCGAGAGGCCGAAGAACTGATCCAGGGTGTCGGCCAGATACTTGTTGCGCGCGGCATGAGCGACGGCCTGGTGAAACTTGTGATCGACATCGAACAGGCGCTTGCTGTCCGTGGCCGAGATCGCGGCCTGCTCCTCGCGCAGCGACTCCAGCACGGCCAGGTCATCGGCGGTCGCCCGCTCAGCCGCAAACCGGGCGCTGAGCGCCTCCAGCCGCAGCCGCGTCTCGCTGAGCTGGTCCAGGTCGGCCAGATACAGGTTGGCTACGTAGATGCCGTGCTCCTGCGGCGGGGTGATCACCACCAGATGATCGTGCGCCAGCAACTTGAGCGCTTCCTCCACCGGCGCGATCGCCATGTCCAGCTCCTCGGCCAGGCGTTGCGCCTTGATGGGGGCGCCCGGCGCCAGCTCCAGGGCCGTGATGCGCTCGCGAATCAGCTCATACGCCCGCTGGGTGTCCACCCGGGCCGCATCCAACACGTTCCCCCCACTCAACACAGAACTCTCCGACACGTTGTCCTCCACCAGGCAAACAGCATATTGCGGATTTCAGATTTTGGATTTTCGATTTCAGATTTCGTGATACGGGGATGTGGTGGATATGCAGTATGCAATACGGGAATCGCCACCTTCCCCACCCCCCAAACCCCTACCTGCCTTGCACGGCCAGCACCTGGCGCACCCGATCGTAGAAGTCGGCCACGTGATGGCGCATGATCCCTTCGGCGCGATCCGCGTCCCCTGTACGGATGGCTTCCACCAGGTCGATATGTTTCTCCACGGCTGAAGGCAGGAACGCCAGGTGGGGCAGCACCCGATACCACAGCCGCTGCGACAACCCGAAGAAGTGATCCAGCGCTTGGGCGAGATAGCTGTTGTTGGCGGCGCGGGCGATGGCCTGGTGGAACTTGTGATCCACCGCAAATAAAGCCTGCGCGTCCGCGGGGTCGGTCGCGATCTGCTCCTGGCGCAGCGCGGCCAGCGCTGCGAGATCATCGGCGGTGGCCCGCTGCGCGGCCAGCCGGGCGGACAACGACTCCAGCGACACGCGCAGCTCGCTGAGCTGCTCCAGATCGGGGAGGTTGACGTCGGCCACGTAGGGGCCGTGCCGCGGGGTGATCACCACCAGGTGGTCGTGAGCCAGCAGCTTGAGCGCCTCCCACACCGCGGCCAGCGGCAGTTCCAGGTCAGCGGCCAGGTGCTGCTCGTTGAGGGCCGCGCCGGGCGCCAGGTCGAGGGTCGTGATCCGCGTGCGCAGGATGCCGTAAGCTCGCTGCGTATCAACCTGTTGTGTGTCCATGTCGGCGTCTCCGTGCCAGGACAGGGATTGGAAATCCCTGCCTGAAGTTGAAAAGCGCCCTCAGGCGCTACGCCCCAAGTCGCTGAGGCGACTTCTCAGCTTGAGAGGGTGAATTCGATTCACCCTACCTGTGCAGCCGGCCAGTCGCCTTGTGGCCCAAAATTCCAGTCGTGCGTTTGTTCCCATCTCTCGATAGTCGTGCCTTCTGCATGATGCTGCTTCTGGCGTTCGATATAGGCAATCACGGTTGGCACGTCATGTTCTGATACCGACAGCACTCCGTAACCTTCCTGCCACTCGAACGGGCGCTTGAACTCCAGCGAGATGAAGCGAGAACTGCTGCCCTTAAGCTGTTTCATGAAGCCCGCGGGCGAAACTGCAGGGCGTACTGCCGTCAATACATGCGCGTGATCCTCGATACCACCAATGACAAACAGTGGCACATACATCTTGATAGCCTCGGCGTGCAAGAAGCGATAGACGTTGGGGGCTATGTCCGGCGTCAACAGCGGTTCACGGTTCTTGGTTGTCCAGACGAAATGATAGAATAGGCGCCAGTAGGCCATGTGATCCTCCTCGGGATGCGCACTCAGGGATTGGAAATCCCTGCCTGAAGTTGAAAAGTAGGGGTCCTCACCGCGCCAGCCGCGGCTTGCCCATCGCCTTCGCCCGGACGCGGTAAGTGTCCAGGCCGTCGGTCCGCTCTTCCAGGGTGACCTGCGGGTTATCCGCGCCGGAGCGGATGGCCGCCCCTAACGCGCGCTCCCGACACAGCGTGCGAGCCTGGGCCATGGCGTCCGCCAGATCCTCGAAGTCGAAGCGCTCCTCGCCGGTCTGCACGTGATAGCCGATCACCTCCAGCCCGGAGCTGGTCAGTATCGGATAGACCAGGATCTCCTCGACGACCATCACCGTGCCGGCGATCGCGCCCACCGCGTTCGCCACCTCGAAGTGCTCGGGCAGGATCAGCTCTGTGTGCAACCCCTCGGCCACCTTGCCCAGGAACAGGCCCGCCGGCGCGCCGATGCCGATGATGGGCTGGCGCAGGCGGAAGCGGGTCTCCAGTTGCGGGTGCGTGGGGTAGAGGCTGTTGTAGAAGAACCAATGCGCCATGTCGCGATCGGCGTGCGAGTGAACGGCGCCGGGCGGTTCCAGGTCCTTGCCGCTCAGAAAGGTGACGATCGCATGGACGGCCATCTCGGCGATGCGCGCCCAGATCTCCCGCCGCAGCTCATCCGGGTCGCGATACTGGTTGTGCGCGAACACCTCCAGCGCCAGTTGGGCGGCCTCCACGTTCCAGGGCGCGTGTGTGCCCTCGATGTGCATCAGATCGGTCGGGGTCAACCCAGCCTTGCCGATGATCTCCTGGCGCATCAGCTCCCGAGCGTCCAACTGCACGGCATGCATCAGCTTGAGCTCTTTCAAGATTTCCGGGACGGGGAGGGGGCCATCCCGCAACAGATCGACCAACGCCTTCTCTTGCCCGGATTCCAGCAGGGCTTCCGGCGGTTCGCGCAACAACAACCAGTACTCCAGGTTGTCCGGGGTGGCCTGCGCCCACGGCCGCCGCGCCAACGCCTTGAGGCGCTTCGCGACACCCTCGTGTTCGGCGGCCAGGTGCGACAACGGCCGGACCCGCTCGGGCCCGACCGCGATCTGTTTCTCGCGGCCCACCGTGATGTGACTATCGCCGCCCAGAGCGATGGAGAGCAGGTTCGCGGCCTGCACCGAGGTCTTGTAGTGGCCGACCGTGGCGCCCGCCGCACTGACAGTCACCTGGCCCTGCGCGATCAAAGCCAGGTCGGTGGTAGTGCCCCCGACATCCACGATCAGGGCATCGTCCAGGCCGGAGAGAAACCGGCCGCCGATGGCGCTGGCCGCGGGGCCGGAGTGGATCGTCTCCACGGGCGTGCGGGCCGCAAACTCATCGCTCATCAAGGTGCCGTCCCCGCGCACGACCATGAGCGGCGCATCGATCTGGCGCCGCGCCATGGCGCGGCGCACCGCGATGATGAAATCTTGCAGCACGGCCAGCAGCGCCGCGTTGAGGGCCGCGGTGGTGGCGCGCTCAATGGAGCCCAACTTCGTCGAAAGCTGGTGCCCCAACACGATCGGCAGATCGCAGATGCGCGTGATCGCCCGATAGACCCGGTTCTCGTGTTCCGGGTTGAGCGGGCTGAAATAGCTGGAGACGGCGAGCGCGTCCACCTGGCCTTTGATCTGGTTGACCTGCGCCAAAATCGCCGGCAGATCGAGCTCGGCTTTTTCCCGGCCGTACAGATCATGCCCCCCGGCAAAGTAGTAGTAGTGCGGGGTGGCGAAGCGGCTTTCCATTTTGAAAGACGCGACCAGATCGGGGTCATAACCGATCAGCAGCAGGCCGACTCGTTTGCCCTTGCCCTCGGCGATGGCGTTGGTGGCCAGGGTGGTCGAGATCGAGACCATCCTGATGTCCGCCGGGTTATCGATAGCGATGCCGTCGATCACCTGCTCGATGCCGATCGCAAAATCGCGTTTGGTGGTGAGGCTTTTGTGTGTGGCCAGCACTCGCCGCGAATGGTATTCCATCAGCACCGCGTCGGTATATGTGCCGCCGGTATCGATGCCCAGCACCAGGTTTTCCGGGTTATCTGACAGTGCGTTCAATCGATCTCCCCTGTCGCATGGTCGAACGTTCTCTTTTCTGTGATTGACCTTTTCGCCTTTTGGCACAAGATGTGCTAGAATGATTTAGAGAAATCTAGATTATCATAATCCAGATTTTCTAATCCAGCTTCCCTTGGAAGGAGCCAGCCATGTTCGTCAACCGCACATCAGAACTGCGCCTCCTGGAGCAACGCTACGCCTCAGACCAGGCGGAGCTTTTCGTGCTGTATGGACGTCGCCGCGTAGGAAAGACAGAACTGTTGGCCCGCTTCTGTGAGGGCAAACGGCACATCTTCTATGTCGCCGATTTGGCAGCCGAAGCTGTGCTGCGTTCGAGCTTCTCTGCCGCAGTCAATGCGGTTCAAGTTGGCGTTGAAGCGCCTGCACCGGTCTACAACTCCTGGGAAGATATCTTCACCGTTCTGGCTCGTTTGGCGCAGACTGAACGCCTGGTCGTCGTACTGGACGAATTCCCCTACCTGGTAGCCGCCGTGCCGCCCATAGCGTCAGTGCTGCAGCGCCTGTGGGATCGACTGCTGAGCAAAACACGCATCATGCTCATCTTGTGCGGATCCTACATCGGCATGATGGAAGAGACTGTACTGGCGTATCGCGCTCCGCTTTATGGCCGACGCACAGCCCAGTATCTGTTGGAGCCATTGGAGTTCGCAGATGCTCAGTTGTTCTACCCGGAGTACTCTCCGGAAGATCGGGTACGAGCCTACGCGACCTTCGGTGGCACACCCGCATATTTGAAAACTATTATCTCCAACCGCCCGCTGCAAGCAAATATCCAGGAAAACATTCTGACCCGCGGCGCGTTCCTGTACGATGAAGTTCGCTTCATTTTACAGCAAGAATTGCGCGAGCCCCGCAACTACTTCGCCGCGCTGCAGGCTATCGCGTCGGGACGAACTCGACTCAACGAAATCAAGCAGGCCGCCGGCCTTGACGGCGCGATGGCCTACCTGGATACCCTACAGCAACTGCAGCTGGTGGAACGCGTTGTTCCAGTGACCGAGACCCAGCCCCACAAGAGCCGCCGGGGTCTATATCGGCTCAAAGATCATTTTCTCCGATTCTGGTTTCGCTTCGTTCACCCAAACCGGTCGCAGTTGGAAATGGGCGCCAATGGGCCAGTGCTGACTACCGCTGTCTTGCCGCACCTCGATCTCTTCACCGGTCCGGTCTTTGAGGATGTATGCCGACAATTCCTTTGGCGAGCCGGGCAGAGCGGTCAACGGCCATTCGTGCCTACACAGGTCGGCGGATGGTGGCGGGCCAACGAGGAGGTTGACTTGGTCGCACTGGACGAGAACAACGCACTGGTAACCGAGTGCAAATGGACAAACCGCCCGGCGGGCACTGACATTTTGGAAAACCTGGAGCGCAAGGCTAAGCTTGTTCTGCCCGAACTGGCAGGCCGCAGGCTCCACTACGGGATATGCGCCCGGTCAGGATTCACAGAGCCATTGCGACAGGTCGCAGCCACCCGAACAGACATCCGCTTGTTTGAATTGGCAGACGTGCTGCTGGCATAGGACGAGCAGTTGTCACTGCGTCTCAACGCACTGGCACCGGGATTCCGGTGGGCCTGCTGCTGCCCACCGGAATCCCGATCCCGTTGATAATCGGTTGGAAAACCGGTTCTCCTACACGAACATCGACATTTCGAGCTCTTCGTCCTTGTGCCGCACGTCGGCCAGCTCGCAGATCCGGCGCAGCTCCTCGAACATCTGCACGTCCAACAACGGCTCGGTCTCGGCCTCCAGGATCTCGATCACCCGCTCGTGGACGCGCTCCTGGTAGCTCTTGCTGCCAGACGCCACCCAGTCGGAGTAGACCTGGCGGTCGGTCAACGACGAGCGCCAGATGTCGGTCTTGAAGCGGGTATAGGTGTGGTCGTGAGCCAGGAAGTGGCCGCCCGGCCCGACCTCGTTCAACACATCCAGCGCCTTGGTATCATCCGTGACCGGGATGCCGCGCATGATCCGCTTCAGGCGCGAGATGATCTCGTCGGAAGCGACCAGCATGTGCGGGCTGCTGCACAGGCCCTGCTCGATGTAGCCGATGTCGTGGATCATATTGCCGCCGATGAGACCCGCCACGGAGATATTCATGGCGGCTTCCATGCACGCCTGCTCGTCGAAGCACTTGGCATCGGAGCAGCCGGCCGTCTCATACTCGGGCACGCGCAGCCACTTGGTGATGTCGGTGTAGGCCGCGCTGAGCAGCGCCATCTCGGCCGAGCCGTAGCAGTAGACCGCGGTCTGCATATCCATGGCCGACATCAGGCCGCCGATGATCAGCTCGGCGCCGGGCCGGCGCAACTGGCTGAGGACGATGCCGAACAGGCTCTCGGTGAGGGCCTGCACGGCCGTGCCGGCCAGGGTAGCGGGTGCGGTGGCGCCGGCCAGCGGACATGGGGTGTAGACCATCGGGATGTAGTTATCGGCGCTGAAGAGCAGCTTCTGGATCACCTCCTGGGAGTGGCTCAGGGGCGATACCGGCTCGATGTACAGCGAGAAGCAAGGCGATTTCCGCCACTCCTCCTTGCCGCCCAGGCGGATGTAGGCCATCTCGAGCTGATCTTTGACACCCTCGATGTCCACCGCGGTGATGTTGATCGGTTTGGTGGTGCCTTCCAACATGGCCAGGTACTGCCACCGGTCGTAGGTGCCCACAGCCGTGTCCTGCGTGATGCCCAGGGACATGAAGAAGTCCACGTTGGGCAGCGCCTCGGCCATCTTCGCCATGTTTTTGACGTCGTTGTAGACCGCGCGGCGCCGTTGCTGGCTGTACGGGTCCAGGGTGAAGGGGGTGTCAGAGCCACACCCGTAGTACATCTGGTCCTTGAACAGGTCCATCAGGTACTTGCGCTTCCCATCGGGGCCCGCCGGACCGAGCACGCGCACCCGCTCGGGCAGGGTTGTACGCGCCCGGTCGACCATCCAGGACGGCATCTTCACCAGCGCGCTGTCATCCTGGATATCCTCCACGACCGCGCCGCCGGCATGCGCCAGGTCCCAGCCCTCTTGATCATAAACCCGAACGCCGGTTTCTTCCAAAACGCGCAGTGCTGCGTAGTAGATGGCTTCGACCTCGGCCTCGGTCAGCACTTGCAGCGTCGGTGTGGCATTCACCGTGTAGTTGGTTTTTCTAACCTGCATAGTTTGTTCTCCTGTGTGTTGGTAGGTTGGTAGATTGGTAGATTGGTAGACGGGTATTCCCAGTTTCCCAAGTTACCAGTTTCCCAAGTTACCAGTTTCCCAAGTTACCAGTTTCCCAAGTTACCAGTTTCCCAAGTTACCAGTTTCCCA
>MNXL01000222.1:506-14244 GCA_001871755.1 Anaerolineae bacterium CG2_30_64_16 | reverse complement strand
GGCAGGGGGCAGGAATCAGCCATCAGCCATCAGCCATCAGCCATCAGCCATCAGCCATCAGCCATCAGCCATCAGCCATCAGTGCCGTCACAACCTGGTCTACTGGCGCAACGAGCCGTACCTGGGCTTCGGCGCGGGCGCACACAGCTTCGACGGGAGCCGGCGCTGGTGGAACGTGCGCGGGGTGCGTGCCTACATCGAGCGGATCGCCGCGGGGGAGACGCCGGAAGAGGCGGGGGAGGCGATCGGCCGGGCGCTGGCGATGGGCGAGACGCTGATGGTCGGGTTGCGGCTGGTGGTCGAGGGCGTGCCGGACGCGCGGTTCGAGGCGCGGTTCGGGGTCGGGCTGGACGCGGTCTTCGGTCCCCCAATCCGAGAGCTGGTCGCCCAGGGGCTGCTGGAACGCCTGCCCGATCGCGTGCGCCTGACACCAGCAGGGCGGTTGTTGGGGAACCAGGTGTTCGCCGAGTTCCTGCCGGCCGCGTGATCTGGACGCCCGCGCGGCCTTATGCTATACTGGCCCCCGTTCAAAGACTAGACTCACTTGATGTATCCTCTCAATAGATAAGGGCATCGCCATCACGTGCCTGGCACTTTTCGGAAGTGCCAGGCACGTTCGCCCTAGATTATTGAGAAGATACCACTTGATCACGATTTGCTTCCGCCCAGAGCCAAAAACTGTGATGTGCTGAGACTACCGGAAAGCGAGCCCTGTAATCATGCTCCGGTTTCGACCATTTCTGCCAGCCCGCCAATGGATCAGCGCGCACGGCCACGCCGCGACCGACAACCACCTCCATAACGCCTCGTTGTGGAACGTGTTGACGCGCCCGGCATCGCCCGAAGCTCGTAACCAGCGCAACGTGCTGATCGATGGCATCGGCGTCGGGCTGACGGCTGGGGTGGGCAGCTTTCTTTCCGTGTTCCTGGTGCGGCTGGGCGCGTCCAGCTTCCTGATCGGGCTGCTCACCGCCATGCCCGCCCTGACCGGCATGTTGCTGGCGATGCCGGTAGGCCAGTTTCTGGCCAGCCGGCCGCGCATCGTGCCGTGGTTCGCCCGCTCCCGCTTTTTCGTGCTCCTCTGCTACGTGCTCACAGGGCTGGTGCCGTTCGTCTTCCAGTCCCATCGACCCGAGGCGATCATCGTGATCTGGGCGTTGGCCACCCTGCCGCAGACCATCGTCTCGGTGGCGTTCACCGTGGTGATGGGCGCAGTGGCCGGGCCGGGCGGCCGGTTGACGCTGATGAGCCGGCGCTGGTCGATCCTGGGGCTGGCCAACACGCTAACGGTGCTGGCGGTGGGCCAGGTGCTCAGGCTGTTCGAGTTCCCGTTCAACTACCAGATGGTGTTCATCGGTTCGGCCGTGGGCGCGTTGATCAGCTTCGCCTTTTCCAGCAGCATCAAGCTTCCGCCGATCGAAGCCGCCCCCACGCACCAACCACTGATCCGCACCCTGCGCGAGCACGGCAGCACATTGCGGGCCAACCAGCGCTTCGTGCGTTTCACGGCGAGCCAGTTCGTCTTCCGCTGGGGGATGGCGCTGGCGCTCCCGCTCTTCCCTATCTACTGGGTGCGCAACGTGCACGCCTCCGACCCGGCGATCAGCGCCATCACCAGTGTCCAGACCGCGGTGACGATGATCGGGTATTTCCTCTGGGCGCGGACCTCGCAGCACCGCGGCGAACGGGTGGCGCTGCTGATCGCCGCGCTGGGGGTCAGCTTCTATCCGCTGCTGACCGCGCTCACCCATCGCGTGGAGCTGCTGGTGATGTGGGCCGGGCTGGCGGGCCTGTTCTCGGCCGGCGTCGACCTGGTCTTCTTCGACATCGTGCTGAGCAGTTGCCCGGCGGACCAACAGCCGGCCTACATCGGCATGTACCAGACCACCGTCTTCATCGCCACCTTTCTGGCGCCGCTGGCCGGCACCGTGCTGGCGGACGCGGTCGGCATCGTGCCCGCGCTGATCGTGGGGACGGCCCTGCGGCTGGTCGGATTCGGGCTGATGGCGGCGTTGGGCGTGGGGAAGGCTGAGGCTGAGAATCAAAGTCATCCGGCCGGGCGGCCGACGGCCTTGTGAGCGCTGTAGCACGCCGTATGATACTGTTTTGTCTCTCCCTTTGTTGGTTTTCGGGCAGAGATGATCCGAATACAGACATGCTGCCCTTTGGAACACGACACCGCCTTTCAACGCGCTGCGCGGCGTGGTCGGCGGGCGTGTGTCAGGCGACGGCTTTCTGTCCTGCTACTGTTTCAACAAGACGGGTTTCAGGAATGCTGTCCATGTACAGCGTATCGGGGCAGAAGTCCTGACCATTCTCCCATTGCACACTGCCCAAGATAGGCTTGACCGAGTTGAAGACGCTGATGTCCTTCAACTCTTGGAATATCCCTGTGTTCAGATAGGGGTTCACGTCAAAGCGTCTTACTTCGCCGTTGGTGAAAACCAAAGTGATTGTATAATCAGGATTAGGCTTGACCCTCTTAACTCGTGGATTCATCGCGACCGCTCCTATTTCAAAGGCTCAATCTTAACTTGACATTGTTAGATTTCCCCTGTCATTGCGAGGAGCGTTCTTTGCGACGAAGCAATCTCCTCGTTGCGATAGGGGGATTGCTTCGCAAACAACGCTCGCAATGACGAATGTAACAATGTCAAGTTAAACACAGAAATGAAGCCACCTTCCAACTGCATCAACCAACTGCGCCAAAAAGCCGCGGGAGTTTATCCTGAGCGCAGCGAAGGATGGCGTGGTCGGCGTGCGCGTGTTATCCGCCGTTCTATGTTGTCAATTCACGTTTCACTCTGGAAAAAGCCGCCTCTTCTAGTTCAACTCGCTCTTGAATGATGTGTGCGAGCCATTGATCAGTGTTCGTTTGCCGATGCAATCGAGCGAGGAACGCGGCACGTGCAGCCAGTTCGGCTGGTATGGACAGGGAAGCCGACTTCTTTCGACGTACATAAATAGGCTTTTCCCACGCCGAATCATCGTTGGCTTGTGCCACTACGATTTTGTCAATTTCCTCTTGAGAGAGTTTCTTGTTCATCTTACTCCTTGTGCTCATATGTCCCACCCCGTGATGATACGAACCACATTCTCTGGCTTGAGTTGAAAGATAATCTTGAGTCTGCGTTCACCGACAGTTCTTCCAATCAACTGATAGCGGTCACGGTAAGACTTGTTCCGACGCACCTCAAAGTCGGAGAAGAAACATTCCACGGCCTCCTCAAATGTGACGTGATGTGCGGCGAGTTCGTCCCGCTCAAAGTCGTATTCGAAGTCGGAAGGTGTGAAACGATGCCAATTGACCACTGTGTATTACTCCGCGTATCGAGATTATGCGACAAATGGCGGATAACGCTCCAGCTTGCTGCCGCGCCGCGCGCGCTGCCCAGACCTGCCGATGAGCACCACCCAACCAGCCCTACCGCGAGCCCGCGCGGCGTGGTTAGCAGGCGGGTGTTGAACGGCGGGCGTGATGATCCACGGCGTGCGAAGTGCCGATCCGCTCATCCGCGCAACCGTCTACTATCCGCCGTGCGCCTGACGGTCAACTTACATTCCACGACGCAAAACTGTCGTGGTAACACCCAACAGGCCAATGTTACCCGCAAGTTCCGTGTCGTGTTAACAGGCGAGCGGCTCCGCCGTCTCGACAACTGCATGTTGTCCAACGGACTCTTGATTCGCGCCAACGCCGGCTGAGTAACGTGCGTGTACCGCTCGGTCGTTTGGATGCTGCTGTGTCCCAACCCTGCCCGTCCGGCTTGATCGTCACGCCCTCCATGTCGGGATCCTCTCTGCAACGTACCGGGCCACCACCGACAGGCATGACAAACTTCCGCCACAACACAACCAACCGATCAGATCATAGCACCTTCATCACCGAAAGTCAACGAGTACTTGCAAATCCGCGGGCGCGGTCTGGCTCGGCCAGCCACGCCGCGTCCCCACCATGGGAAATTGGGAGATCGGCCAGGCAGAAGCGATTTCGCACCATCGAAAGGCCACAGGGGATGATACGGGGCGCTTGACAAGGTGACAAGGTGAAGGGGTGACAAGGTGACGCCGATGCTACGCATCGGACAACCTCACTTCATACCCGTGACGAGTAGACCATCATCGCTGGTGTGGCAGGTCAACCTCGCGACCGCCGGGCGTTCTCCAGCATGAACACCGCGGTCGTCGACAGCAGATTCGTGAACCTGGTGATGTGGTGGACGCGGCGGCCGCCGGCGAGATAGGCCTGCCGGGTGATGTCGATCCCGGCCCGGCGGCAAAACTGCGCAAAGTCGGTGATGGTGAACGCCTGCCAGCGCGGTTTCTCGTCCCAACGCTGCGGCAGATCGGACGCGAGGGGAATCCGTCCGGTGAAAAGCAGCTTTAGCCGGCAGCGCCAATGCCCCCAGTTGGGGAAGCTGACGATCGCCTGGCTCCCGACGCGCAACGTCTCCCGGATGATCATGCCTGGGTCGTCCAGAAACGGCAACGTCTGGCTCAGCACCACGCAATCGAAGCTGCCATCAGGGTAGTCGGCCAGTCCCTCCTGCAGGTCGCCCTGACGCACGCTCAAACCCCGGCGCACGCACGCCAGCACCCCGGTCTCGCTCAGCTCGATGCCCCGGCCGGCCACCCCCTTGTGGTGAACCAGGTATTCCAGCAGCAAACCGTCTCCACAGCCCAAATCCAGGACCTTCGCGCCCGCGGGGACGAAGTCAGCCACGATTCGCAGGTCAGGACGTAAACTGTCGGTCATGAACGAATCCCCTCTTCGCTCGCCAGCCGATCCATGAAGCTGCCCAGCAGCCGGGTCATGGTGTCCACCTCTACCAGGAAGGCGTCGTGGCCGGCGCTGCTCTCGATATCCAGATAGGAGACATCCGCGCCGACCGCGGTGAGCGCGCTGACGAGTTCCTTGCTGTGATGCGAAGGGTAGAGCCAGTCGCTGGTGAAGCTCACCACCAGGAACTTGACGGCCGCGGCGCCCGCCAGCGCCGCGGCCAGCGACCCGGCCGGCATGGTCAGGTCGAAGTAGTCCATCGCCTTGGTGATGTAGAGATAGCTGTTGGCGTCGAAGCGCTGGATGAACGCGTTGCCCTGGTGTCTCAGATAGCTTTCCACCTGAAACTCGGTCTGGAACTGGTAGCCGAACCGCTCCTGAGATTGCAGGCGCCGGCCGAACTTGCGGTGCATCGCCTGCTCGCTCAGGTAGGTGATGTGGGCGATCATGCGCGCCACGGCCAGCCCCGCGTCCGGCCGCCGGCCGTTGGCATAGTAGTCGCCGTTCTGCCAGTTCGGATCCGCGTAGATCGCCTGCCGGCCCACTTCGCTCAGCGCGATCTGCATCGCATTGCTGCGCGCGGTGGTGGCCAGGGGGATCGCCGCCCTGACCCGCTCTCCGTGCCGCGCGGCCCACTCCAACACCTGCATGCCACCCACCGAGCCGCCGGCCACGCAGAGCAGCTTCTCGATGCCCAGATGATCGATCAGCGCCACCTGGGCGCGCACCATGTCGCCGATGGTCACGACCGGGAAGCGCAGCCCGTACGGCTGCCCGGTGGCTGGATCGATGCTGCTCGGGCCGCTGGAGCCGTAACAGCTCCCCAGCACGTTGCTGCAGATCACGAAGAAGCGGTCGGTGTCGAACGCCTTGCCCGGGCCGATGGCGTCATCCCACCAGCCCGGCTTCGGATCGTCCGCGGTCCGATAGCCCGCCGCGTGCGCGCCGCCGCTCAACGCGTGGACGACCAGCACCGCGTTGGAGCGATCAGCATTCAGCCGGCCGTAGGTCTCGTACGCCAGCGTCACCGGGCTCAGCGGCGCGCCGCTCTCCAGGATGAACGGCCGATCGGCGGCGAAGGTGAAGTATTGGGTGTGGACGATGCCGATGGAGTCAGGGGCAGGCATGTTTGCTCCTCATTGCCGATCGATCCTTGGGAAGGTCGGTAAATCGGTAGATTGGTAAATTGGTAAGTTGGTACATTGGTAGATTGGTAAGTTGGTGAATTGGTACATTGGTACATTGGTAAGTTGGTGAATCGAGAAGCTGCAAATGGGGCGCGATTCCCTACTCTTCGGAATACTAATCCACCAATCTACCAACTCCTAATCTACCAATCTACCAACTCCTAATCCACCAATCTACCAACTCCTAATCTACCAATCTACCAACTACTCATCTACTAATCTACCAGCTACCCGTCTACCGTTTCACCGTCACGCACTCGCCGCATCCAGCGCCTGCCCCAAATCCCACAGGATATCCTCGACGTCCTCGATCCCGATGCTCAGGCGGATGAAGTCGGGGGTAACGCCCGCGCAGATCAGGTCCTCCTCGCTGAGCTGGCTGTGGGTGGTGCTGGCCGGGTGGATCGCCAGGCTCTTGGCGTCCCCCACGTTGGCCAGGTGGCTGAAGAGCTGCAGGCTCTCGATGAAGCGCTTGCCCGCGTCCAGTCCACCCTGGATGCCGAACCCGAGGATCGCGCCGGGACCTTTGGGCAGGTACTTCTGCGCCAGCGCGTGGCCCGGATGCTCTGCCAGGCCGGGGTAGCTGACCCACGCCACCTTGGGGTGGCTCGCCAGAAACTCGGCGACCCGCTGCGCGTTGGCCACGTGCCGGTCCATACGCAGGCTGAGGGTCTCGATGCCCTGGAGCGTCTGCCAACTGTTGAAGGGCGCCTGGCAGGCGCCGATGTCGCGCAGGATCTGAACACGCGCCTTGATGATGAACGGCGGCAGACCTGCGCCGAGCAGGTCAGCATAGACCAGGCCATGATACGACGGGTCCGGCGTCGTGAAGTTGGGGAACCGGCCGCTGGTCCAGTCGAAGTTGCCGCCGTCTACGATCGCACCGCCGATAGTGGTGCCGTGACCGCCCAGGAACTTGGTGGTGCTGTGGGTGATGATGTTGGCGCCCCACTCGAACGGCCGACAGAGGTAGGGCGTCGCAAAGGTGTTGTCGATCATCAGCGGGATACGATGCGCCCGGGCAATGGCCGCGACCTCGTCGAAGGGGAAGACGGTGATGTCCGGGTTGCCGAGCGTCTCGCCGTAGATGATCTTGGTGTTGGGACGGATGGCTGACTCAAAGCCGGCCGGGTCATCCGGATCCACGAACGAGACCTCGATCCCCAGGCGCGGGAAAGTGTAGGAGAACTGGTTGTAGGTGCCGCCGTAGAGCCGGCTGCTGGTGACGATGTGATCGCCGGCCCCGCACAGGGTCAGGATTGCCATCGCCTGCGCCGCGTGCCCGCTGCTGGCCGCCAACGCGCCGACACCGCCCTCCAGGTCGGCCAGGCGCTGCTCCAGCACGTCGCTGGTGGGGTTCATGATGCGGGTGTAGATGTTGCCCATCTCCTTGAGGGCGAAGAGATTGGCCGCGTGCTCCGTGTCGCGGAACTGATAGCTGGTGGTCTGGTAGATCGGCACGGCGCGGCTGCCCGTCGTGGGATCGGGGTGCTGGCCGGCGTGCAGTTGCCGGGTGGTGAAACCGTACTGATGCGGGTTTGACATGGTGATATCCTCGTGTTGGGTATTGGATATTGGGGATTGGGGAAAACAAAACACCCCCCCATCGATTGGATGAGAGGGCGCTGGCAGTAGACGCTTGGTGTAGTTTCGTGCTGCTCGCCAAGAATCCCCATACCGGGGGTGAGGCCGTTCCAGAAAAATAAATGTCCCAAAATCGCCGGTTTCCCTGGGGATCGCAGGGGGTTTCGGGATAAGTATTTTTCTGGAACTATCTGAGCAGGATCGAAGCACCTTCCTCTCATCTTCCAGATCAACTCTGCCGGAATTGGCACCATGGGGTGGTAACCTGGTAGATTGGTAGATTGGTAGGTTGGTAGATTGGTGGCAAGTCGCTGCCCATCGAGCAGACCACCAATTTACCAATTTACCAGTTTACCAGTTTACCAATTTACCATCTCCTGGTTGCCGAGGCTTCACAGGGCCGGTCCCTCTGCCTCTCTGGATAAGAGTGTTTGAAGCTATGCGATTGTTGGCGGGGACTATACCAGCATAGCGGGAATTTGTCAAATCGCTTTCAGAGAAATAACACGGGACGCGGCACAGTGTCGGGGGTCACGTCGCGGGGGAAGGTGCACCTGGGTGGGTTTCTCTACCACGTAAGATTGTGCTAGAATTGTGGGCCAGCATTGTCAACACTCACCTGGGAGCAAGATCTTGCATCTGATATGTCTTTCCTGCGAAGTGCTGGCGCGGCCCGTCCACTTGACCGTTACGGAAAGCCATCATCTGCACCGGAGCGTCCGCAGTGACCCAACCTGACCCACCCACCAAACCGATAAACGGCGTCCATCCAGGCCGGCCGCGCGCCACCGTGCAGGTGACCTTCGCGGACGGCCGCATCTACGAGGCGCCGCTCGGCACGCAGCTCGAAGCCTACGTCCGGGCCGCCGCCGCCGATGTGCCCTGGCCCATGCCGATCATGGCCGCGCTGATCGACGACGAGCTGCGCGAGCTGACGTATCACATCGAACGGGACGTCGAGGTGACGGCGCTCGGCATGGACGACCGCGACGGCAGCCGCATCTACCGGCGCTCGTTGACCTTCCTGCTGGTGGTCGCCACGCAGGAGCTCTTCCCGGAAGCCCGGCTGCACGTGGATCACTCGGTCACGTTCGGCGGCTATTTCTGCGAGGTGGAAGGCCGGCCGCCATTCACGCCTGAAGAGCTGGCCGCCATCGAGGCGCGCATGTGGGAGATCGTGGCCGCGGACGCGCCGATCGGCAAGCAACGGGCGCCGCTGGCCGACGCCATCGCGCTGTTCCGGCGGCGGGGCGATGCGGACAAGGTTCGCCTGCTCTCGCATCGGCGCAAGGATTACCTGGTGCTCTACGAGTTGCGCGGGGTGAGCAGCTACTTCCACGGCTACATGACGCCCTCGGCCGGCTACCTCAACCACTTCGCGCTGCATCACTACCCGCCCGGCTTCATCCTGCGCTTCCCGCGGCGCAGCAGCACGGAGCTGGACCCGGTCGTGGCGTATCCCAAACTGATCCACGTCTTCCGCGAATACGGCCAGACCCTGCGTCTCCTGGGGATCGAAGACGTGGGCGCGCTCAACCAGGCCATCGAAGACGGCCGCACCGGCGAGATTATTTTGGTGGCCGAGGCGCTCCACGAACAGCGCATCGCCCAGATCGCCAGCCAAATCGCCAGCCGCCGCGACCAGGTGCGACTGGTGTTGATGGCCGGGCCGTCGTCGTCCGGGAAGACCACCTTCTCCAAACGACTGGCAGTGCAACTGCTGGCCAACGGCCTCCGGCCCATCGCGGTCGAACTGGATAGCTACTTCGTCGACCGAGAACTTAGCCCACGGGACGAGCACGGCAACTACAATTTCGAAAGCTTGGAGGTAGTAGATCTCGCGTTGTTCAACCGACAGCTTCTGGCCTTGATGGACGGACAGGAAGTCACCCTGCCCAAATTCAACTTCGTCAGCGGGAAACGGGAGGTGGGCGAGACGCTCCAGCTCGGGCCGGACGAGATCCTCCTGGTGGAAGGGATCCACGGGCTGAACCCCGCCCTGGTGCCGGACGTCCCGGCCGAGCGCGTCTACCGCATCTACATCTCCGCGCTGACGCAGCTCAACATCGATCGCTACAATCGCGTCCCGACCACCGACACGCGGCTGCTGCGCCGGATCGTCCGCGATGCGCGCACGCGGGGCTACTCGGCCGTCGAGACGATCAACCGCTGGGAAAGCGTACACCGCGGCGAGCGCGACTTCATCTTCCCCTACCAGGAAAACGCCGACGTGATGTTCAACTCGGCGTTGGTCTACGAGGTCTCGGCGCTGAAGGCGTTGGCCGAGCCGCTGCTGCTCCAGATCGAACCGGGGAAACCAGGCTACGTGGAGACCAAGCGGCTGCTGGCTTTCCTGCAGTGGTTTCAGCCCATGCCGATCGATCCCATCCCGGACAACTCGATCCTGCGCGAGTTCGTGGGCGGTTCAAACCTCGAGCATTTCGCGCCCTGGCGACACCATTAGGGCTAAGGACTAAATAACTTACTCACTTGCTCCGGCAAATGAAGGGCGGACTTGCGCAAGTTATTCAATTCTCAGTCCTTAGCCATGACCAGGATCAATCAAACCGCCTGACAAACGCTCCAATCTCTCAATAGACAACGTGCGGCGCATCAGGATCATGCGCCGCACGTGTTATCTCGCGCAAAGGCTCGTCAACCGGTGGTTAGCTCCGCGTGTTCGGCGGGAAACACCGGTAGCAGCTTCGCCAGCAGCGCGAAGAGCGCCGCGCCAAAGGTGAACAGGGCGGCAGTCACCGCGATCTCCATCAGCGACGGGATGTAGATTGGCCCGGTGTAGCTCCACAGGCCGAAGACGCTGACGTTCAACCGGTTGAGGATGCCGCAGGCCACCACCAGCCCGCCGACCGCGAAGAGCGCGTTCTTGCTCTGCCGCACCTTCGGGCTGAGCAACAGGAGCGCCGGCAAGGCCGCGCCCAGCCCCACCTCGATCCACCACAGGGCCGCCTGCAATGTCGGCTCGGCCAGCATCCACAACTTGCCGCGCCAGGCCAGGTCGGCGAATTTAGCAACAGCGTAGAACCCCAGCCAGTAGGCGTTGAACTTCGCCAGGCTGGCCAGCAGGCCCTGCTCCAGCCCCCGCTTGAACCCGCGTGAGCTCAGGTTCGATTCCACCGCCACCATCCCCAGCCCCACACCGATGGCCGAGATCCAGAAGAACACCGGCAGCCATGGCGTGTACCAGAGATCGTTGAGCTTGCCCGGCGCGATCAGCCACAGCGAGCCCAGCGACGACTGGTGCATGGTCGAAAGCAGGATGCCCAGGATCACCAGCGGCAGAGTCAGGGCATGGGTGATCTTCCAGGCCCGCCGCCAGCGCAGCCGCTCGAACAGCGCGGGGCTGAACTCCAGCGCCAACACCATGGTATAGGTCATGACGCACATGGCCACTTCGAACAACACCGAGTGGATGTTTTGGTACATCAGTGGCCGCCAGATGTTGTACGGTCGCCCGATATCGATGATTAAGGCCACGATCAGCAGCGAATAGCCCAGAAACGCGGTCAGGATCGTCGAGCGCAGGATCGGCCGGTAGCGCTCCAACCCGAAAACATACACCATGCCGGCCAGCACGAACGCGCCGCCGCCGAGCATGGCGCCCGCCATCACATCGAAGCCGATCCAGAGCCCCAGCGGGAACTGATCGTTCAGGTTGGTGACCTGACCCAACCCACCCGTCAAACGCATAACCACCGTGATCACCGCCAGCGCCCAGAGCGCCAACACGCCGCCGACGCCCATCACGAACGTGGGCGAGAAATCGAGCTTGACGCCGGTCAGGCGCCGGGCCAGCGTATAGCCGACTCCGATCACCAGGAGCAGCGGTACCACGATCCGCAGAATGAACAATGCGGCCAGCATCAGGATATCTTGTAACATGGTTCAGGCTCCCTTTTCGTCCGTCGCCGGGTGATCGGTCTGCGCAGGCTCATCCACCGTCAGCCACGGGGGTTCGTCGTGGTGGCCACCGCTGCGGCCGCCGCGGCGTCGGGTGATGATCGAAGCGCCGGTCAGCACGACCGCCATGCTGCCGACCACCGCCGGGAGCTTCGACATGATGTCCCACGTGTATGCCGGGATCGGCCGGGTGGTCACGTCGGTGCGAAAGCCCAACAGCTCAAAGGGCGTGTCGGAGATGTAGAGCATGGCCGTGCCGCCGGCTTCGTGCTCGCCAAAGACGTGGTCCACGTAGTGGTCCGGGTCGGCCGCGATGCGGGAGTGCGCCTCGCGGAGCAGGTCGCCGCGTTTGCCGAACTTCAGCGCGCCGGACGGACAGTTGGTCGCACAGGCCGGCTCCTCGCCGGCTCGCTGCCGCTCGATGCAGAACATGCACTTACGGATTTCCGGGGTGAGGCCATTGCGCCACTCGAAGCGCGGGACCCCAAAGGGACAACTGACCATGCAGTAGCGACAGCCCAGACAGCGTCCCGGTCGGTAGTCGACGGGGCCTTCTTCCGTCTGGTACATCGCCGAAACCGGGCAGGCCGACACGCAGGCCGCGTCCAGGCAATGCATGCACTGGCGCTTGACCCAGCGAGTCCGGCCGTCCGGCAAGTCATGGCGTTCGAGAAAGGTGAACGTCTGAGCGCTCAGTCCATTCAGTTGCGCGTCGGTCGGATGCAGGCCGTTGGCCTCGATGCAGGAGCGCTGGCAGTTCCCACACCCCACACACCGGCTGATATCGATCAGCATCGCGGCTGCGGCATCGCGATCTACATGAGATGCAGCGCGTACCGGATGGACGCCCGCCCCGGTCAAGGCCGCAGCGCCGACCGTGGCCGCCGACAGCTTGAGGAATTGGCGCCGGGAGACTGCTGTCGCGGAGGATGTCCCCGTTTGAATGCCGCTCATGATGACCTCCGCTTTCCCCACAGCGCGATGCCCAAGATCCCGACCAGCAGGCCGATAAACCCGCCCACACCAAACGCCAACCCCATGCTGACCACGGCCACGTCGCGCAAGGACTTGATGCGACTTTGCAGGTCATTGACATTCTGTTCCAATTCCGGTACACGGGCGGCCTTCTCCTGCAACTGATTGGTGTCCAGCTCCGCAACCGTCTCCCGTAGTTGGGGCAGCTTGTTGCTGACGTGGATCGTGTCCTGATGGCATTGCGCACACGTATCGGCCGCCACCTTGAAGTTGTGATTCGCAACCGCTGCCTGTCCGCTGGTGGCAGTGCCCCCCGCCTCAGCGAACATGTGGCAACTGGCGCAGTTCAGGCCGCTGATGCCGTGGGTGGCATGCGCGAATTCGGTCTGGCGCTCCGGGTGGCACGCCGAGCACAGCTTCTCTTCGCTGCCGGTGCGCAGCCCCTGGGTGTGGGCCATGTGACAGTCGAAACACTCGATGCTGCGGTCAGCATGTTGGCTGTGCTCCCACTGCTCGAAGGTGCTGAGATGACACATCCGGCAGGTCTCGGATGCCATGGGCAGTTGCATCGTCTCGGCCGCGGGATGACCCGGCTTGTACGGCCCATGACAGGCCTCACACGTCACGCCTGCGGAGAGGAATTCCCCGCTGCCGGTGTCAAACCCTGTCGTGTGACACGCCAGACAGGTTTGCTGGTTGTGGCTTTGCGCCAACTGCTCCTGGAAGACCGGGTCCAGGCTGGCGTTGGCGTGGACGGTGTCCTTCCACGCCTCATACTCATCGGGATGACACGACTGACAGGGTGGGTGTTGCTCCGCAACCAGCGCGGCGCTGGCCACTGTTCGCGGTTGAGGCGCCGGCGCGGCGCCGGTACTCTGCGTAAACGCCAACGCCAGGACCACGACCGCCAACGTGGGAACGACGACGATCCATCTGCGTAGAAGCGACCCCCCAGCGGGTCGCAGCCATAGCTTTCTCATGAAATCATACCTCCCTTGACGTTACATCGGTGGATAGACGCGAAACATCTCGCAATCCGCACATTCCTCCGGCATCCGGCCGTCCGCGTCAAACCGCGCCTGCCAGCATGGCAGGTGGGACTGCCCGGCCGCCGCGCACTGGCTGCGCTGGCTCTCCGGACAGTCGCAGTAGTCGTAACAGCGTTTGCCCGATTGGAAAGCCAACGCTCCCAGCGGCGCCCGCGACTCCGCGCCCTTGACCATCATCGGTTGTGGCACAAAGGGCAGCTCCGGCAGCGGCGCGCGCTTCGGGGTCGCCGGTCGACCGGCCGGCT
>MNXL01000222.1:0-463 GCA_001871755.1 Anaerolineae bacterium CG2_30_64_16 | reverse complement strand
CTGCCGCTCGCCAGCTTCGGCCTCCTGTTGCGCGCGGGCTTCTGCCTCCCAGCGCCGATCGATGCGTTTCAGGAAGTACCCCAACCCGACGACGATCAACAGCGGCGCCCCAAACCGCAGCGCAAACATGCCGATCAGGACGAGCAAATCTCCAAAACTCACCATATGCCACCTCCTCTGAGTTTCAGACCCGAAGGGTTTCTTGTATCGAGGTCATTTCACGGCGACACGTCTTCCCAAAAAAACCCTTCGGGTCTAGAAAATCGGATCTACTGAGTCTGCCTCAAACCGCCGGCCGGCGAGCATCCCAGCGCGCCAGCCCTGCGCTGACGCCGAACAGCAGGGCGACAGGCACGCCGACACGGAGCACAAACCCCAAAGCCACAATCATTGTTTCCATCGTGTCCTCGTATCTTCTCAATTCTTCGGGGAATCGCTCGCTGTGGCCGGTCTCCTGACCGAG
>MNXL01000165.1:4623-14502 GCA_001871755.1 Anaerolineae bacterium CG2_30_64_16 | reverse complement strand
CTCTATCTCCTGGAGAAATCGGGCCACCCCATGAAGGAGGTGGTGGTCCAGTGGCAAAACCGTGACCGAAGCGACACCAAAGGCCAGGGCTCAGAACTGACCCGCTACCTCCACGAATCGGCCGAGATGGCGCAGGAGGTGGCCCGGGTCATACGCAACCAGTTGAGAGGTCTGTACGCGATTGGGGAATGGGGGGACGACCGATGAACCTGAAACTGCGGCGGGCGCCCGGCACGCCCCTGATCCGCGTGGGCCATCGCGGGGCCAGGGGCCACGCGCCCGAGAACACCCTGGTGTCCTTCAACCTGGCCGTGGAGATGGGGGTCCAGGCCGTGGAGACCGATGTCCACATCAGTAAGGACGGCCAGGTGGTGCTGATCCATGATCACACCGTGGACCGCACTACCGACGGCCATGGTTTCGTCAAGGACCTGACGCTGGCCGAGTTGAAGAAGCTGGACGCTGGCGCGTGGTACGATCCGAGATTCGCCGGCCAACGCATCCTCACCCTGGCCGAGCTGTTGGCCTGGGCCAAGAACCGGGTGGGGGTCGCCATCGAGATCAAGAATGGGCCGATCTACTACCCCGGCATCGCGGCGCAGACGATCCGCCTGGTGCATGAGCACGACATGCTCCACCAGACGATCCTGCTCAGCTTCGACCACTTCGTGCTGCGCGAGGCCAAAACGATCGAACCACAGGTCGCGACCGGCATCCTCTACGCGGGCCGGTTGATCGATCCGGTGGCCGCGGCCCAGGCCGCCAACGCCGACTCATTGAACCCGGCCTGGGCCTTCATCACACCCGACCTGGTGCAGACCGCCCACGCCGCGGGGCTGGCGATCAGCCCCTGGTGCCCCAACGACCTGCCAACCCTCCGCATGTTGGACGCGATCGGCGTGGACAGCATCGGGACCGACTACCCGGATTTGTTCGAACAGATTTGAGCCCCTGAGGATCTGCTGCAACAGGAGGCCGCGTTTATGGAAAAGCAAATCGGTCAAGTCACACACTACTTCAATCGGCTCGGCGTGGCCGTGCTCGAACTCACCGACGGGATCAAGGTCGGGGACAACGTGCACTTCCTGGGGTACACCACGGACTTCACCCAGGCCGTCTGGTCCATGGAGATCGAACATCGAAAACTCCAGGCGGTCGGGCCCGGCGCAGACGTCGCGCTCGAAGTGGTGGAGCCGGTGCGCAAGGGCGACCGTGTCTACAAGATCGAGAGTGAATAGCCGCCCGAAGCGGCGCCAGCCGCGTGTTCGCGCAGTCGAACCCCACATCAGCTTCCGACCCGCGTCGGTCCTCCAAGCCGTCGGCGCTGTTCGGACGACCCGCCGCGCGCGGGCCTGTCCGGCCGGTTGACGCCGGGCCACAATGGACAGGTCCTGACAGTCAAATCGCTTCAGGACGCTTTGCCAATGCGCGCCGTGCAAACCCGGTCTTTCGTTGGGCATAAGGGCCTAACCAGTTAAATCCTTTTCAAAGGCCAACCCCCCATCCCCGGCGTCCACCACCACCCTGGCGCCTGGCGCCGGCGCGGCGGTGAGCAGCCAGTCGGCCAGCGACTCGCGCAAGTGCTTCTGGATGATGCGCCGCAGGGGCCGAGCGCCCCACTCGGGATGGTCGTTCTGGGCCAGCATCCACGTCCGAGCCGCCTCGGTGACCTCCAATGTGATGCCCTGGGCGGCCAGCAGTTTGCCTTCCTTCTTGAGCATCAGGCCCAGGATCTGGCGGAGTTGGTCCTGGGTCAACGGCAAGAAGAGCACCATCTCGTCCAGGCGATTGAGGAACTCGGGCCGCATCGTCGCCCGCACGGTCACCATCACCGCCTCGCGCATCGCCTCGGTCATCACCGGCCCGTCCAGGTATTCCGAGCCCAGGTTGCTGGTCATGATGATGACCGTCTCGCTGAAGGTAGCCAGCCGGCCCTGGGCGTCGGTCAGCCGGCCCTCCTCCATGATCTGCAACAGGACGTCCAGCACCCGCGGATGCGCCTTCTCGACCTCGTCGAAAAGCACCACGGTGTGCGGGCGTTGGCGCACCTTTTCGGTGAGCTGCCCGCCACCTTCGTAGCCGATGTAGCCGGGCGGCGCGCCGATCAACCGGTTGACGGTGTGATCCTGCTGGTATTCGCTCATGTCCAGCACGACCATGGCGTCCTCGTCCCCGAACATGAAATCGGCCAGCGCCTTGGCCAGCTCGGTCTTGCCGACCCCCGTGGGACCGAGAAACAGGAAGGAGCCGATGGGCCGCTTGGGGTCCTTCAAGCCGACGCGGGCAATCTTCACGGCGCGGCTGACCGCCAACACGGCCTCCTCCTGGCCGATGATGCGCTGGTGGAGCGCGTCGACCATGTGGGCATAGCGGGCGCGCTCGTCCACACCCAGCTTGCTCACGGGGATGCCCGTCATCACGCTGACCGCCACCGCGACGTCGTCCGCATCGAGCACCGCATCGGGGGGCAGCTCAGGGCGGAAGGCCGCCTGGGTCTGGCCCGCCAGTTTGAGCAACGCGCAGGCCCGATGCAAAACAGCCAGCCCGGATGCAGGCAGCGGCGTGCCCGCGACATAGCGCTTGGCCATCGTCGCCGCGGCCGGCAGCGCCGGGTCGGTGATCTGGATGCCGTAGTCGTGTTCGAGATGGGACTTGTGAACGGTCAGAATGGCGACGGTCTCATCCGTCGTCGGCTCGGGGACCCGCAGGCGATGGCTGTGCTCGCGGATCACACTATCCCCCGCCAGGCGCTCGTTCCAGGCCGGGTCGGTGGTGGTGGCGATCACGACGGGGCGGGGATCCAGGAAGACGCGCTGCACCCCGCGCGTGGCCTTGGGAAACTCCGGAGAACTGAACGCGCCGCCGAAGAAACGCTCGAGGTTGGGCAGGAACAGGATGCCATCTCGCGCCTGCCGCCAGCCCGCCTCCACGGCCTTCTCGGCATCGGTCAGGAGCGCGCGCTCCGATATCTGGATCAGGGTCTGGAGGCCGGCCGGGCCCTTGCCCTCCGCCATCAGCAGCGCTAACGCGTGCACCAGCGAACGCCGGCCCACCCCGGCATCCCCCACCAGGATCACATGCCGGTGGTTGGCCAGCGTCAGCAGCCCCAGCAGATCGCGCATCAAATCCTGGCGCACGTGAACCGGGTCCGCCTCGCCCTCCCTGGCCAGCGCCACCAGATCCTGGCTGGTCAGTCGCCTGGCCTGCACTTGAGTCACCAGCCGGCTCGTCATGGTGCCTGGCGAGATGCCATAGCGCCGCAACAGGGCCGCCGTGCTCACCCCACGTTCCGCCAGCCCACCCAGCGCGTGCTCGGCGCCCACGTAGATCTCATCGCTGGCCTGGGCGATGCTGCGCCCTTCATCCAGCACGATCAGCATCTCGGTGGAAAGCGCCACCACCTGGTCGTTCTCACCGGTGAAGGTGAAGTCCGCATCCAGGCCGGGGCTGGCCTTGGCCAACGCCTCGGCTGAAGCGGCCAACTCTTCGAGCCGGAACCCCCGCTCAGCGGCCAACGCGGCCAGGATTCGATTTGCCGCGCTGCCCGCGTCGCGGGCAAAGGTGAGCAGCAGTAGCGCCGGGGTCAGTCGCGGCAGGTTCATGGCGCGCATGCGCCTGGCCGCGGCGTTGAGCGCCTTGGTCAGTTCGGGGGAAGGGATGTTCGGGTTGAGTGTATTTGCCACAAGGATCACTTTCTGGAGAGGAAGCTGGTTGTCATGCTCAGATCCAGGTCGCGGACAGCCTTCACGTCGAACTCCTGGCGGGCCAACCAACCTTCAACCGCCTTGCCGACGCCGACGTCAACCAGGATCTTCATGCGACTGCTGCTAGAGCGTAGACCCGTTCTTCACTGACGCGTTCGAACGCGTACGTGAGAACGGCCTGGATGTCCGTCGCTTCTAGCTCCGGGTAGTCCTGAAGCAGGTCAGCCACCGGCACGCCGGCAGCCAAGGCCGCCAGGATTTGCTCCACGCTGATGCGCAGCCCGCGAATCGTCGGCTTGCCAGCCAATACCCGCGGATTGACGACGATACGATGCAAAAGAGCTTCCCGTTCAAGCCTGTGTATGACCTCCGAATACACCACTCACGCCACCTTTTGTTGCCAAAGGGCGGCGGGTTTCAGTCAGCACGCGAGCAAACGACCAACCACGAGGTTATTCTACCACAAATCAAGGAGATATCCGAAAGCTTGCGGCAGGCCGGTGTCCATCGGGAAATTGGGGGGACCGGAAGTTCAGCAAGGCGAATACCTTCCACGGGCGTGCATTTGCCCTGGAAGTGTGTTAGAATCGCAACCCATACTCTGATTCTTGCCCGAGGATAACCATGCCCGAAACGAAGTGGTGGCAGACCGCCCTTTTCTACCAAATCTACCCTCGCTCGTTTGCCGACGGCAACGGCGATGGCATCGGTGATTTCAAAGGGATCATCGAGAAGCTGGATTATCTCCAGGATCTCGGCATCGACGCCATCTGGCTCTCGCCGCACTTTCCCTCGCCCCACTGGGACTGCGGTTATGATATCAGCGACTACTGTGACGTCGCGCCGGAGTACGGCACGCTAGATGATTTCAGGGCGTTCCTGGAGGGAGCGCACGCGCGCGGGATCCGGGTGATCCTCGACCTGGTGTTGAACCACACCAGCGATCAGCACCCCTGGTTCCTGGAGTCAAAATCCAGCCGCGACAACCCCAAGTCCGACTGGTACATCTGGCACGACACCCCACCCAACAACTGGCAGTCATGTTTCGACGGGGACGCGTGGACCTGCATCCCGGAGCGGGACCAGTACTACTATCACTACTTCATGAAGCAGCAGCCCGACTTGAACTGGCGCAACCCAGCCGTCAAACAGGCCATGTGGGATGTCGTGCGCTTCTGGCTCGACATGGGGGTGGACGGCTTCCGTCTGGACGCCATCAGCGCCATCTACGAGGACCCGAACCTGACCCCGCACACGGTCCCGCTGACCCTGGCCGGGGTGCGACGCCTTGCCGAGACCGCCAAAACGACCGCGGAGGTTGCCCTGGCGGAGGCGTACTGGCGCGAGATGTTCAAGCACCAATGGGACGGCCCCGGATTGCACGACCTGATGAAGGAGTTGCGGACGATCCTGGACGCGTACCCCGGCGACCGCGTGTTGGTGGGCGAAAATGACGACATCGCCTACATGGGAAAGGGGGCAGACGAGCTGCACCTGGTCTTCAACTTCCCGCTGATGCGAACCGAGCGGATCACCCCGACGCACATCCGCGCCAACCAGGCGGAGCGCCTGGCGCGGCTCGACGCGCTGCCGACCCGCGGCTGGGGCTGCAACACGCTCGGCAATCACGATTCGTCGCGCATCTTCACGCGCTACGCAGCCGATGGGACTCACGCCGCCGAGCTGGCGCGCGTCAACGCGGCCCTGGTGCTGACGCTGCGCGGCACACCGTTCCTCTACAACGGCGAGGAGATCGGCATGACCGACTACCTCATCGCGGATCCGGCGCGGCTGCGCGACACCATGGCCACCTGGTACTACCGGGCTGCGATCGACGATCTGAAGGTGGACCCGGCCGAGGCGGCCGTGCGCGTCGGCAAGATGAGCCGCGACAAGAACCGCACCCCCATGCAATGGTCGCGCTGGCCTAACGCCGGCTTCTGCCCCGCGGGCGTCGAGCCGTGGCTGCCGGTCCATTCCAACTACGTCGAAGGGATCAACGTGGGGGACCAGCAGGACGACCCCGATTCGATGCTGAACTACTACCGCCGGCTGATCCGGGCCCGCCGGCGCACGGCGGCGCTGCTGACAGGCGAGTACCGGCCCCTGCACGCGGCGGCCGAAGACTACTTCGCCTTCCTGCGCACGACCGAGGCGCAGACCGTCCTGGTCGTGCTCAACTACTCGGCCGCGCGCCGCGAGCTCCGGTTCGACGTGCCGGGCAAGACGGCCGCGCGGGTCATCTTCTCGTCGCACCGGGACGACGCGGCGCGGAGGCTGGACGGCATGCGCCTGGACGCGTTCGAGGTGCTGATCGCGGAAACGGTCGAGTGAGCTTCCGGCCGCACCCCATCGGTAGTTTCCAGGTTTCTGCTGCGCAGCAAGTTGTGTTAAGCTGGGTGTCGACGATGTCTGCACACGCAGGAGGGTGGCGATTTGACGATCAGTACTTGTTCTGGTACGATCTGCGGTACTCGATAGTATACCAGCAGTTGGTGGATGGCGTCCAGATCGCCGACGTCAAGCGGTTCTTCCTGTTTGGCGGCAGCGATCGGGGGGAGGAGATCGTCATCGACATCGCGGCGGTCTGGGAGCGGAAGCTGGCGGCTACTCGCTGCCACGTGAGCCAGTTCGGGCAACGTGAAGAGGCATTGGAGTGGCTGGCCAGGTGGAACCATGAGATCGGCGAGTGTTGCGGGTTGAACTATGCCGAGGCGTTCCACCAGATGCAAGTGTGGTGACAAAGGTTACGCTCCACGCTCCACGCTCCACGCCTCACGCCCCACGCCCCGCGCCTTCCGTTGTTGCGTGGTGTTGCTCTGCGTCCGGCGCTTCTTGCAGCAGCTCGATCGCGTGCGGCAATACCGGCAGGATCGTGGCCAGGTTCTCGACCGCGGCCTTGGGGCTGCCGGGCAGATTGACGATCAGGGTGCGCCCGCGGATGCCGGCCACCGCCCGGCTGAGCATGGCGTGCTTGGTCACGCGCAGGCTCTCGCCGCGCATCGCCTCGGCCAATCCAGGCGCTTCCCGGTCGATCACGGAGCGCGTCGCCTCAGGGGTCACGTCGCGCGGGGCGAAACCGGTGCCGCCCGTGGACAGGATCAGGTCCAGGCGCAACTCGTCGGCCCAACGCGCCAGCGTAGCCGCGATCTCCGACCGCTCGTCGGGCACGACGCCGGCTTCGGCCACGGTCGCGGCGGGCCAGTGGTCCGCAATCGCCTGCGCCAACGCGGGGCCGCTCAGGTCCGCGCGTTGGCCGCGCGCGCTGCGGTCGCTGACGGTCAGGATGCCTACGTGAATCACCATGGCCACCCCCACGAAAAAAAGGGGAACGGGAGAGCTGGAAAATGGGAAAAAATCTCCCCCTCCCCCTCTCGCCCACTCCCCCTTTCCTAACCCAGACAAGCCGGTATCAAGCAGGCAACAACCTTGCTCACAGAATTCTTGGACAAAACGCAAGGATTTCGTGGGTTAGGCCCCAATCTACCGGTATACCAACTACCGTTTTGTGTATTGCGGCGCCTTGCGGGCCCGTTTGAGGCCGTATTTCTTGCGTTCCTTGGCGCGCGCATCGCGGGTCAGCAGGCCGTTCCGCTTCAGAACCGGCCGCAGCGCCTCATCCGCCTCGCAGAGCGCCCGGGCAATGCCGTGCGCGGTCGCGCCGGCCTGGCCGGTCAGGCCCCCACCGATCACGTGGATGCTGACGTTGTAGCTGCTGACCGTGTCCGTCACTTGCAGCGGGCGGACAACGGCAAGAACGTCGGTCTCCCGTGGGAAATACTCGGCCATCGGCCGTTCGTTGACGAGAATCGTCCCCGTGCCCGGATACAACCGCACGCGCGCCGAACTGGTCTTGCGCCGGCCAACTGCCTCATAATATCTCGCTGACATCTACCTCATCTCCTCCATCAAAAGGCGGCCCTACTCAGGTGCAACGCGCTCGCATTCAAACAGAATTGCATCCCGGCGGGATCATCCCTACATCAACGGAAACGGCTTGGGTTGCTGGGCCTGATGCGGGTGCTCTGACCCGGCATAGACCTTGAGCTTCTTGACCAATTGGTCACGCAGCTTGTTGCGCGCCAGCATCCCTTTGACAGCCGCCTGAATGACCCGTTCGGGATGATGCGCCAGTTGGTCGCGCAGGCTGGTCTGAGACAGCCCACCCGGATAACCGGAATAGCGGTAGTAGAACTTCTGATCCAGCTTCCGGCCGGTCACACGCACCTTCTCGGCGTTGATGACGATCACAAAGTCACCGCAATCCATGCTCGGCGTGAACATCGGTTTGTGCTTGCCCTTGAGGACTGTAGCAATCTGGGTCGCCAGGCGCCCGAGGGTCATGCCGGTGGCATCCACCACGTACCACTCGCGGCTCGCCTCGGCTTCTTTGGCTGTTGCGCTATAGGTTCTCACGTTTGCCTTGCTCCTTCATCACGTCGTATCTTCTCAATAATCCGGGGTGTCGCTGTCACGTGCCAGGCACTTGCGGAAGTGCCTGGCACGTTGGCCCCGATGAATTGAGAGGATACTCACGTCGCCCCTGTCAAGTCCTCTGGACGCGTGTCATACTCTACATGCATCAGACATAGCCCGCTGGCCGGCGCGGGAGGCGCTGCCAGCGCCCGATCCCGGCTGACCAAGATCTCCGCCACCCGCTCCACGGGCCAGACCCCGGCGCCCACGTACAACAACGTGCCGACCAGCCTGCGCACCATCCCACGCAGGAAGGCGTTGCCTACCACATCGAAGGTGAACCACGGTCCGTCCAACAGCCACCGGGCGTCGAACAGCCGTCGCACGGTGCTATCGCCCTGGGTGGGCTGGCCCCCGCCGCCGCGCGGGGGCTGGCCGTAGCCGGCGAAGTCGTGCTCTCCGACCAACCGCGCGGCCGCCGTCTGCATCGCCGCCACATCCAGCGGCCCTGCCACCAAATGCGCATACCGCCGGTCCAGAGGCGAGCGCACCGGCTGATTCAGCACGGTGTAGCGATAGTGTCGCCACAGGGCGCTGAACCGGGGATGCCAGTCGGCCGGCGCCGGCCGCAAATCCTTCAGCACGACGTCGGCCGGCAGCACAGCGTTGAGCGCCCGATGCAGATCGGCCAGCGGATGGCGCCACACCGCATGAAAAGCGATCACCTGCCCCTGGGCGTGCACCCCGCGATCCGTGCGGCCAGACCCAACCACCCGGATGGCTGTCTGGGTCACCTGACCCAGGGCCGCCTCCAGCACCCCCTGGACGGTCCGCCCTGCCGGCTGCCACTGAAAGCCCAGGAAATCGGTGCCATCGTAAGCCACGGTAGCCCGGAGATAGCCACAGGCTGCGCTTCCGCCCTCGGTCTGCATAGCTCCAACCGGCCTGCGCCGATGTTCACACGGAAAACGTAATGCGTAAAACGTAATGCGCCAAGCGTACACCGCCATCCCTTTACGTTTTTCGTTTTACGCTTTACGCGCCACGCTCCACGTCTTCCGCCTCAGTCCTTCCCCTTCTCGACCAACTCCAACATGACCATCTTCGCCCCATCACCGTAGCGGGGACCCACCTTGATGATCCGCGTGTAGCCGCCGGGGCGTTCCGTGAAGCGCGGCGCGATCTCATCGAACAACCGCTTGGCTACCTCAGGATCGGTGATGACGCGGGCCACCTGGCGGCGGGCGTGCACCGCGTTCCCGCCTTCGGCCAGGCCGCGCTTGGCCAGCGTGATCAGATGCTCGGCCTCGCCCCGCATGAACCGGGCCTTGGCCTCGGTGGTGCTAATTCGTTCGTGCCGAAAAAGCTCTGTGACCAGGCCCCGGGCCAAAGCTTTGCGCTGGCCGCTATTACGTCCCAACTTATATCCTGCAACCCGATGTCTCATCGAGAAAACTCCTAAGCCTCAGCCATCATGCGTGATTCCGCCCCGTGATACGTAACCGCTCTCGCACCACGTATGACAGATCCGATCTACAGATCGGCGTCTTCCTCATCCGCGATCGAGATCGCGGCCGCGCCGCCCTCAACCGCCTCGTCGTCATCAGATTCGCCGGCCGCGCCGCCCTCAACCGCCTCGTCGTCATCAGCTTCGCCGGCCGCAACCGTCTCGTCCGAACCACCAGGCTGATACGAGATCGCCAACAGGAACCCCTTGGCCTCCAGTCGTTCCACCAGCTCGTTCAACGACTTGCGCCCG
>MNXL01000165.1:0-4606 GCA_001871755.1 Anaerolineae bacterium CG2_30_64_16 | reverse complement strand
GATCTCCTCCTCGCCCTTCTCCAACCGTTCGAGAACCTCGCCCACCCGGGTGATGCCGGCACGCTTCAAGCAGTTGTACGCCCGGACGGTCAGCTCCAGCTCCTCGACGGGCACGTCATAGATGCGGCTGGGCACGCCCCGCGTCTCTTCCGGCGTCTCCTCGGCCGGCAGCACATCGGCGCCGGCGATCAGGGTCAGATGGCGCACCAACAGCTTGGCCGACTCACGCAGCGCCGCTTCAGGCGTAATGGCGCCATCGGTCCAGATTTCCAGGCTAACGCGGTCGTAGTTAGTCTGCTGGCCGATGCGCGCCCGCGCGAGCGTGTAGTTGACTTTGCGCACCGGGCTGTAGATCGCGTCAACCGGGATTTCGCCCAGCGGCAGCTTGCCCCGCTCTTCGGTCGGGGAATAGCCGCGGCCACGGCTCACCGTCAACTCAAGATCCATATCGACTTCGTTAGAATCTGCCGTCAGCAACAGCAGTTCCGGATTCACCACCTCAACTTCGGGGGGGCATACCAGATCACCGGCCGTGACCGGGCCAGCGGTTCGCACTTCCACATGCAGGCGCACCGGTTCGTCCACTTCCGACTTCAGCCGCAACTGCTTGACATTGAGCAACAAGGCTGTGGTGTCCTCCAACACGTTCGGGATGGCCGAAAACTCGTGATGAACACCGCTGATGCGGATCGACGTAACCGCCACACCGCTCAACGAGGACAACAGCACCCGGCGCAATGCGTTTCCAAGAGTGATGCCATAGCCGCTTTCCAACGGGCCGATTACAAACCGCCCGTAGTTGCGCGAACTCGCATCGCGCTCAATCTTGGGCAGCACAAAATTCAACAACGGTTGTACCCTCCTCTCCCAATTGCGGATTGCCGATTGCCGATTGCGGACTGCCGATTGCTTCCATTCTGGCCAGAGAGTGTCTTCTCAGTTTTTCGGGGCAGGTTGTGGCCGGTCTGTGACCGACCACAACCCCCGGATTATCGCGAAGATACGTCTGAGCTCTTCCAGAAAGCGATTGGCTCATCCGCAATCCGAAACCTGCGCTGAGGTCCCTCCCGAGTACATCGAGGGGCGCAGTCGAAGCATCCCAAATCCGCAATCGTCTAGCGGCTATAGTACTCGACGATCAACTGTTCGTTCAGCGGCAGATCTACCGCCTGGCGATCAGGCATGGCAACCATCTTGCCGACCATGCGCGCATTGTCGAACTCCAGCCACTGAGGCACACTCCGGTGGCCCCTTTGCTCGGCCAGAAGCTTGAAATACCCATTCTGGCGGCTCGTCGGCCGCACTTCAACCACGTCCCCAACCTCAACCAGGTAGGAAGGGATGTTGTGATTCCGTCCATTGAGCGTGAAGTGCCCGTGGCGCACCAATTGCCGCGCCTGCGCCCGGGACTCCGCCAGGCCCATGCGGTAAACCACATTGTCCAGGCGGCGTTCCAGCGTCAGCAGCAGCATCACGCCGGTCATCCCCTTGACGCGCAGCGCGCTGCGGAAGTAGCGGCGGAACTGGCGTTCCTGGACACCATAAATGCGGCGGGCCTTCTGCTTTTCACGCAACTGCATGCCGAAATCGGATACCTTGCGCCTGAAGACACCCTTCTTGCCGTGCGCGCCCGGGGCATAACTGCGCTTCTCAAACGCACACTTGGGCGAAAGACATCGCTCGCCCTTCAAATACAGCTTCATGCCCTCACGCCGGCAGAGCTTACACACTGGATCGATATGGCGTGCCAATGGATTCCTCCTAAAGGATCTATCACTCACCACCGAGAGGTTTACGGCTTGGCGACCTTCATCCCTCTCAACGAATTGCGGATTGCAGATTGTCGATTGCGGATTTCTGATGTTGCGCGGTTCAATCCGAAATCCGAAATCCGAAATCCGAAATCCGAAATCAAACGCGGCGCTTCTTAGGCGGCCGGCAGCCGTTGTGCGGGATCGGCGTGATGTCCGTGATGGAACGCACGCGCAGCCCAGCAGCCTGCAACGACCGGATCGCCGCCTCGCGGCCAGGACCCGGTCCCTTGAGAAACACGTCGGCCTCACGCATGCCCGAGTCCATGGCTTGCTTGGCGGCCTGTCCCGCTGCCAATTGCGCCGCATAAGGCGTGCTCTTACGCGAACCCTTGAAACCGGCCGTGCCGGTGCTGGTCCAGGTCAGCGTGTTGCCCTGCGGATCGGTCACCGTGATGATCGTGTTGTTGAATGTAGACTGGATATGCACCTGGCCTTGGGGTACCAGCCGCTTCTCGCGGCGCGGCCCGGTGCGCCGTCCTCGCTGGGCTGGATTGGTTGCTGTTGGTTTCGCCATTACTTTTCTCCGTTATGTTCGTCAGCCGTTCATCCGCCGATGTCTCCCCATGCTCATGTGATCGCTACTTCCGAGCGCGCTTCTTTCCGGGCACAGTGCGGCGCGCGCCGCGCTTGGTTCGAGCGTTGGTCCGCGTGCGCTGCCCATGCGCCGGCAAGTTACGGCGATGGCGCAAGCCCCGGTAGCTGCCGATTTCCTGCAACCGCTTGATGTTCATGCTCACCTCGCGGCGCAGATCGCCCTCGACCTTGTAGTTGCGCTCGATCACTTCCCGCAAGCGCGCCACCTGCACTTCATCCAAATCCCGGATGCGGATGTTCGGATCGATCCCGGTCATCTGCAAGATTTCATGGCTGGACGTAAGGCCGATCCCGTAGATATAAGTCAGGCCAATTTCGGTCCGCTTGTCACGCGGCAGGTCTATACCAGCAATACGAGCCATTCGCTCCTCCCCATACAAAACGCCGAATGCAGAATGATGAAGCTGCTGCTCGCGACACCGACTGGTGTCGGTCATCATTCGTCATTCATCATTACCCTTGCCGCTGCTTGTGCTTTGGGTTCGTGCAGATCACACGCACCACCCCGCGGCGCTTGATGACCTTGCATTTGTCGCAAATCCGCTTCACAGAAGGTCGAACTTTCACCTTAGCTTCTCCTTGAGAGCCCCGGTCGCCCGGTGGCCCTCCTGATCTCACATGATGGTCAGGATCTCAGCCCCGCCACCGATGATCGCGATGGAGTGTTCGAAATGCGCCGAACGTTTGCCATCGGCTGTCACCACCGTCCACCCGTCGGACAGGGTGCGGGTCCGCCAGGTCCCGGCGTTCACCATCGGTTCGATGGCCAGGGTCGTCCCCGACTTGAGCAGCGGTCCCCGGCCGGCGCCGGGCGGGATGTAGTTGAGCACCTGCGGATCCTCGTGCATTCTGCGCCCCACCCCGTGGCCGGTATACTCCCGGACCACCTCAAACCCCCGCTTCGAGACATGCATCTCGATGGCTCGGGAGATGTCGCTGAGCCGATTGCCCTCATGCGCCTGACCAATGCCGGCCCACAAAGCTCCTTCGGTAGCCGCCAGAAGCCGCTGACTCTCCGCGTCGATCTCACTCACCGGGTAGGTCCACGCCGCATCACCCACCCAACCGTGATAGACAGCGCCCACATCGATGCTGATGATGTCACCGGCCTCCAACCAGCGTTGCTGATTGGGAATACCGTGGACCACCTCCTGGTTGATCGAAGCACAGATGCTGGCCGGGAAATCGTTCCGCCCCGCATGTGGATACCCCAGGAATGCCGGGATTGCAGCATGCGCTCGGATAATCTCCTCGGCCTTGATATTCAACTCGGCTGTAGTCACCCCCGGTCGGATCATCTCTCGCAACGCCGCATGCACCCGCGCCACAATCCGGCCCGCTTCGCGCATCTCAGCGATTTCCGCTTTCGATTTCAGAATGATCATGATCGCCTGACAGCCCCTACACAGCCCGCACCGCTGCCAGCAGGTCGGCCTGCACGGCCTCGATCGGCCGGTCACCGTCGATGGTAACCAGGACACCGTGGGCGAAATAGTAGCCCACCAGCGGCGCGGTTTGTTTGTAGTAGACAAACAGACGGTTACGCACTGTCTCCGGCTCGTCATCGGCCCGGCGATACAACTGCCCGCCGCACTTGTCGCACGTCCCATCGACCTTGGGCGGCGAGAACGCCACGTGGTACATCGCCTGGCAGTCCCGACAAACGCGGCGCCCGGCCAACCGGTCGATCACCGCGTCATCACTAACTTCCAGCAATGGCGCCAGGCTCACCCGAAAATCCCGTGCGGCCAGCGCCCGGCGCAATGCCTCGGCCTGGGCCAACGTACGCGGGAAACCATCCAAAATTGCGCCTCCGGCGCAATCCAGGCGGTTCAGGCGGTCCATCACCATGTCAATGGTCACGTCATCCGGCACCAGTTCACCGCGATCCATGTAACCTTTGGCCAACAGCCCCAATGCGGTCGCCAACTTCAAGTTCTCGCGGAAGATGTCGCCCGACGACACCTGCGGTAAGCCCAACACTTCCGATAACATGCGTGCCTGGGTCCCCTTGCCAGCGCCCGGGGCGCCCAACATGATCATGAACAGCGGCGCAGATGACGTTGCCATGACTCCACCCTCTAACCGACCTCAGCCGCCGGATCAATCACGAGTAACCAGTAACGAGCAAAGTCTTACGTATCTTCTCAGTAATCCGGGGTGGCTGTGGCCGGTCTCCTGACCGAGCCACGGTGGCT
>MNXL01000403.1:13569-14560 GCA_001871755.1 Anaerolineae bacterium CG2_30_64_16 | reverse complement strand
CCAGGTAGGCGAGCAGGAACGCCAGGACCAACGGCGTCAACAACAGATGGACGCGAAAGAGCAACCAGGTGGCCGCGATGACGGCGCCGACGATAACGATCTGCTTGACAAACGGGCTCCAGCGACTGTTCATAGGCTTCCCATCAGCGCAGCAGACCGGCCCGGCCAGGTGGCCAATACCGTAGCACTGCATGGCCCAGCACCTGGTCGATCGGCGCCGGGCCGAACGTGCGCGAGTCCAGGCTGTCACTGCGATTGTCGCCCATCACGAAGACGTGCAGTGGCGGCACCAGCCAGGAACGACCGGCGCCCCAGGTTTCCTGGTTCAGATACGGCTCGTCCAGCAGCACCCCGTCGATGAAGACCCGGCCATTGGCGATGGTGACCCGCTCACCGGATAGGCCAATGACCCGCTTGATCAGCGGCAGTGGGCCATGAGTGGGGTCGCGCAGCACGATGACATCCCCGCGCTGTGGGCCATGCATGTGATAGCTGACCTTCTCGATCACCAGGCGCTGTTCGGTGAACAAGTTGGGCTCCATGCTCTGCCCGTAGACGATCGTCGATTGGGCCAGAAAGACGTTGATGAGCACGGCGATGAGCATGGCCGGCACGATCGTCTCCAGCAGGTCGCGCACGATGCCGCGGCCGGTTCGCTCATCCGTCGACGTGGGCTGTTCAGTTAGCGTTGGTTTCTCGATGTCCATTTCCACGCCTCTCGAAGCCAGACGTGCTGCACGAATCAAGCGAATGCCACCAGGGGATCCGTGCTGGTCGCATCAGGATCTCACTGGCCTGGCACTATCGCACCGGGCCGATTTGCTCTAAAGGCCAATATCGGAATAGCGCATGGCCGATGATCTGATCGAGCGGCGCCGCGCCGAAAACGCGCGAATCGCGGCTGGCGTCGCGGTTGTCCCCCATGACGAACACGTGCAGGGGTGGCACTAACCACGAACGCCCACCGCCTTGCGTGTCGTGGTCCAGATAC
>MNXL01000403.1:0-13562 GCA_001871755.1 Anaerolineae bacterium CG2_30_64_16 | reverse complement strand
CCAACGGCGTGCCGTCGATGAACACGCGACCGTCGGCGATGGTGACCCGCTCGCCGGGCAACCCGATCACGCGCTTGATCAGCAACTCGGATCCGCCGCTCGGGTCGCGCAGCACCACCACGTCGCCCCGCCGCGGCCCGTGGAAACGATAGCTGAGCTTCTCAACCACCAATCGTTCGTTGGTGTGCAGGTTGGGCTGCATGCTCTGGCCGTAGACGCGCGTGGCCTGGGCCAGAAAGGCATGGATCAGCAGCGCGATCAGGATGGCCGGCACGATGGTGCCGATCAGATCGCGCAGGATATCGCCGACCCAGCCTGGCCGGCCAGTCTTGGCGGGGGGTGGATCTGCTGCAGGTGTTCGGGGTGTGTTGTCGTCCATCAAGTAGTGCAGATTGGGCTTTGCGGGCCGGACTCGAGGCTTTAGCCGGTTGCGCTCGTTGCCTGGAGAAACCGGCTGAAGCCTCGAGTCCAGAAGATTATCGGAACATCTATCGCCAGCTATCGCCGGCGGATGGGGCGCTCGCGGTCACCGCGATCACCGCTGCGGCCGCGATCGCCGCCACGATCACCGCCGCGACCGCGATCGCCACCGCGCGGGCCACCTGAACGTCCACCGCTGCCCTGGCGATCGCGCGCGCGCGCCTCTTCGGCCGTCCAGCCTTCCATCACGGCCTGCCGGCTCAGCCGGATCTTGCCGGACGAGTCGATGTCGATGACCATCACGGTGATCTCATCGTCCAGTTTGACGACGTCCTCCACACTGGGTACCCGATAGTCCGCGAGTTGCGAGATGTGCACCATGCCGTCCTGGCCGGGCAGAAGCTCCACGAACGCGCCGTAGGCTTCGATACGCACGACCTTGCCGGTGTAGATCTGGCCCACCTTGACCTCTTCGGTCATCTTCTCGATCTCGGCTACAGCCAATTCCGCACCCGGGCCCTCGGCGCCGGACACGAAGACCGACCCATCATCTTCGATATCGATCTTGACTTGATAGGTCTCTTGCAGGCCGCGGATGACCTTGCCGCCCGGGCCGATGACCTTGCCGATCTTCTCGGGGTCGATGTGGATGGTCAGGATGCGCGGCGCGGTCGCCGACAGGACCTTGCGTGGGGCCGGCAACACCGCGAGCATCTTCTCCATGATGAAGAGCCGACCTTCGCGAGCCTGGGTCAACGCCTCTTCCAGGATCTTGTAGTTCAGGCCGTGGGTCTTGATATCCATTTGCAGCGCGGTGATCCCGTGCTTGGTGCCGGCCACTTTGAAGTCCATGTCGCCCAGGTGATCTTCGAGGCCCTGGATGTCGCTCAGCACCGCGTAGCGCAGCGTATCGCTGGTTGCGTCGCCGTCGGTCACCAGGCCCATGGCGATCCCGGCCACCGGCGCCTTGATCGGCACACCGGCGTCCATCAACGCCAGGGTGCTGCCGCACACCGAGGCCATCGATGAGGAGCCATTGGAGGCCAGCACCTCGGAGACGAGTCGCAGCGTGTACGGGAAGGACTCCTGGGCCGGGATCATCGGTTCGAGCGCGCGCTCGGCCAGCGCGCCGTGCCCGATCTCGCGGCGCTTGGGGCCGCGCATGGGGTAGGCTTCGCCGGTAGAGTAGGGCGGGAAGTTGTAATGGTGCAGATAGCGCTTGGATTCCTCAGGACTGAGGGTGTCCAGCGTCTGCGCGTCGCCGGGGGCGCCCAGGGTGGCGACGGTCAGGACCTGGGTTTCGCCGCGGGTGAAGAGGCCGCTGCCGTGCACGCGCGGCAGGATGCCCACCTCCACGCTGATGGGGCGGATTTCCTGGTAGCCGCGGCCGTCGGGCCGGATCTTCTCGTCCAGGATGCGTTCGCGCACCACCTCTTTCTCGACAGCATCGAACGCCTGCGCCAACGCCTTGGGATCGCAGGTCTCACCCAGCGCGGTGATCAGCTCGGCCCGCAGCGCATCGATGGCCGCATACTGTTCCGCCTTGCTCAGCGATCGGGTGAAGAGCTCCCGCATCCGACCACCCAGCCATTCGCGCGCGGCGGTTTGGGTGGCTGCGTCCGGCAGGAACGCGACGTAGTCGAACTTGGGCTTGCCCAATTCCTCGCGTATCCGGTTCTGGAGTGCGATGATCGGCTGCATGGCCTCGTGGCCCAGCCGCAGCGCTTCCAGCATCAGGTCCTCGGGGATTTCGTCGGAACCGGCCTCGACCATCAGGATGGCATCGGCGGTGCCGGCCATGCGCAGGTCGAGGGTGCTGCCGGCCATCTGGGACACGGTGGGGTTGACGATGAACGCGCCATCCACGAAGCCGACGCGCACTGCGCCGATCGGGCCTTCCCACGGGATGTCTGAGATCGTGACTGCCGTACTGGCGCCGACGATTCCCAGGATGTCCAGGTAATGCTCCGGGTCCCGCGCGAACGCGGTCAAGATCACCTGCACGTCGTTGCGCATTCCCTTGGGAAAGAGCGGCCGCAAGGGGCGGTCGATCAGGCGGCTCGTCAGGATGGCCTGCTCACTGGGGCGGCCTTCCCGGCGGAAGAAGCTGCCAGGGATGCGGCCGGCCGCATAGAGCCGTTCCTCGAAATCCACGCTGAGCGGGAAGAAATCGATACCCTCGCGCGGCCGGGCCGCAGTGGCCGTAGCCAGGAGGACGGAATCGCCGGAGCGGATCGTCACCGCGCCGCCGGCCAGCCTGGCCAGCGTGCCGGTCTCGATGGTGATCTCGCTTTCGCCCACTTTGGCGGTGAAACTATACTTTTGCATTGAAACCTACCTGTGACCTCTCTCCTGCCAGTGGCAGGTGGATGGATTGAATGCCCCGCATGCCGCGCACGCGAGATTTGCACATCCTGAGGTCAGGGACTGGGGAGTGCCACCAAATCTGCAAATGGCAGATGGCAGATGGCAGATAGGAGAGTATCTCTCCGTGTCCTGCAATCTGCAATTTGCGATCCGCGCTTTGGAACCACTCCCCAATTCCTGCGCCCCGGACGTGCCGTGGGTGACCGCCTATATCCGATTATCTAGCTTGCTGCACCTCCCCGACCTGAAAGTGGGGTTATCTCACTTTGTCACCCCTTCACCAGGTCACCTTGTCAAGTACAGTGAGGCCCCAACACCAAACGAGTAGATACGCCTCAGGCGCACCTACTCGTTGTCTGCACCTTTCTTCGCTTGTGGTCGTCGACCGATCCCAACGGGTTCAAAGGACATCCAACTGTAGGGGAAACTCATCTCCCGACAGACGTCGGGTCACCCGTTTGCCGGCCGCCTACTTGCGCAGCCCCAAGCGCTCGATCAGATCGCGATAGCGTTGCGGGTCCTTGTGGCTGAGGTAAGCCAGGTGCCGCCGCCGCTGCCCGACCAGCTTCAGCAAGCCGCGCCGCGAGCCCTGATCGTGCTTGTGGATCTTCAAGTGCTCGATGAGCGAATTGATCCGGGTGGTCAGGATTGCGACCTGCACCTCCGGTGACCCCGTATCACTGTCGTGTACGTGGTATTCCTGGATGATGGCATCCTTGTCCACTTTTGAGAGAGCCATTGGATTCTCCTTTCAAGGCTTCACCGGGACACCGCTGGAATGCCGAGGCGCACGTCCCAGTGTTTGATGACGGGCACAGTATATCACAGCAGGGGGTGTTGGGCAAGTTAGGGCGCGCGGTTTGACGTGGGATGCCGGGCGGTATCTTCTTGGTTTTTCGGGGGATCCATCCGCTGTGGCCGGTCTGTGACCGGCCACAGCCCCGGATTATTGAGAGAATACTTCTCCCGCAACTTGCCAGATAAGTGTATCATGGGAAACAGATCGACGCAAGGGGATGTACAAAAACCCGATAAGTGTGTTTATCCTGCACAACGCGGTGATGGCGCCCTGATCTCGGAAAACCGCGCCCGTGCTCCACCTACATCCTGCATGATGCTCCTGTGCCGGGCCGAAGCGCCAACGGGCGCAGCCTGAACCAAGACTCCTGTCGTCGAGCGACAGCTCCGATTCGTCGCCTACCCGTCTCTCAATGTCCTATCCGACTGGTACGCGATCTCCAAAGTGCCGTTGGGCAGGAAATTGGATATCAAGTATCGCAGCGCCTGTTCTCGATCTTCACCGCCTTCGTTTGTCAGCAATAGCTGCTCGCAAAAGATCGCAATGTCTTGGATGATCCGTTCATAGCGGTAGTACGCCAATGCGACGGGGCTGATCTCTGTCTGGCCATAACCCCGGTAGAAGAGGGTCTCTTCCTCTTGGGGTGTGTGTCCGCCGAACCCCTGACCGCCGCCGATGAACATCAAATCCCGCTCTTTGGGCGCCAGGATCGGATTGTCCCAATCGACGATGTAGAAAGCGTCGTTGGCATCGATCAGGATATTGCCCGCGTGAATATCGGAATGACACAGAACAGATGCCGGAGTTCGGGCCTGAAGTGCCTGGGCGAGCCGATCAGCGCGGCCGACGAGATCGAGAATCTCAGCGCTTTTGCTCTTCAGAAACGCGGCCAATCTCGCTGCAACGGGGTCATCATAAGCGTCGTCCTCAACCCGCGCCAGGAACCGCGTGATGATTTCGCGCCACTGTGGCGAATAGGTCTCCTGTTGGATGCGCCTGAACAGGGCTGGAGGCGCCTCGACCGTATGAATGCTTTTGAGAGTCTTGCCGAATTCACGCCAGTGGCGATCCGACAACTCAACCTCATAACCATTGCGGCCCTCGACAAACGGGTAGAGAATCACCTTGAAGGCGTCCAGGCTTGCCCAGAGTTGCCCTGTTCTGGTCGCCAGGGGAGCAATGATTGGCACGATGCCCTGGTCGCTGAGGAATCTTGGTAGCGCCACGGAAGTCTCGTCGAAGATGCCTCGTCTCAACTTTACGAAGTACGGCGTTTCATTCTCTGCAACGGCGCGATAGACGGCTGCATCCTGATCGACTCCGAGAGGAAGAAAGGCGACCTGGACGAGGGGCAACCCATACTCATCCTGCAAACAAGCGATGATTTTCTCGTCTTGGAGATCGGGTTTTTCAAGCATGAGTGTGTGAGTTTCCTTTGCACTTTGCAGTCAACTGATTGTATAATGCAGCCATTGCTTCGATGTGCAACGACAGGGAAGGAGTGTGGTTATGTCTAACGTCACCGTGCAGGCACGGGTGAGTCCTGAACTTAAGCAACAGGCGGATTCCGTCTTTGCCGCCCTCGGTCTTTCCACTGCCGACGCCATTCGCATTTTTCTGCAGCAAACGGTGAACATGGGCGGGTTGCCCTTCCAGCCTATGACCAAACGCCCCAATGCCGAAACGTTGGCTGCCATGACGGAGCTAGAGAGCGGCGGCGGACAGGTATTTCGAACAACTACTGATCTGTTCGCCGACTGGAAAGCTAAGGACTGAGGATTAGATAACTTGGGCGAATCCCCCCTTCATTTGCTGGAGCGATGGGGTAAGTTATTAAGTCCTTAGCCCTGATCGACGCCGCTCACCATCCGGCAGTCCACACAGTTCCGGCGGGACGTGAAGCGATTGCTGCGGCAAGGCGTGGATACGTCCAGACTGGAAATACTGATCGAAACCCTTGTCGCCCAGACACCGTTGGACGAACGATTGTGATAGATTCCAACTGCTACTCCTGCGGTGGATGCCAGCCAACTTTTGCCCAATAGCGGCGGGCCGTTACCGCCAGTGGATGGTTCAGGTGCAGCGCGACCACGGTGGCTCGCCCAACTGCCGACAGCCCGACGATCTGTGTGCCATCAGGACTCCAGGCGAAGTGCGCGCGCCATGCCTGGGAGCGCGGGTTGAACAACAGGACGGGTTGGCCGGTGTCTGGATCAATCGCAGTCGTGCGATCTGCCTTGTGGCGATTGCAGCGTTCGCAAGCCAACCATAAGTTTTCACGCGTGGTTTGACCACCGGCCGCTTCGGGGATGATGTGGTCGAAGACCAGGGACATACTGGTGATTGATTGGGAGGCACGGCAGTAACCGCAGCGGTGCCCCGCATCGGACCTCACTTGCTGTGCAAGCTTGGCAGGGATGCGGGTTTTGCTCACAACTGGCTCTCCAAGGCCTCAAGCGTGGGCAAGGGGAAGCCACGCCAGCGAAGCAGAGCATAGGCGTAAGCTTTCTTCACCGTGAGCCGATCGGCCATTTCCCCGAGGCGATCGAGCTCCTTCCGCTCCGCCGGGCTGATCCTGCCGCGCTGATTCTGGTGCAAGAGATACTCGTGTCGCGCTTGCTGTTCGGGGGGAATCCTGCTGCGGGCTACATCCCAGAGCGAATTGGCGTCGAGCCGTTGGAGTGCTTGCAGTTCGGCCCGGACTTCCGCAGGCGCGTCGTTAACCGCGGGCGGAACGTTACCCGCAATCGTGTGCAACAGCACGTCTTCCAGGCGACGCTCGGTGACCTGAGCGACCTGCTGGAATTGGCGGTAGAGTGGCTCCGGGAGATTGATCGTAATTGGCATCGTCTGTGTCGACATAGTTGCACCTCCACACCTGTCTGCCTGAAGTATACCACAGGTAGAGTGCACTACCAACCCGCTGATTTCGCCGAGTGGGACGCCCTTTCCGTCCAGTGTTCATGCCGGGCGCGGCGCCACGGCGGATGAAAACGCCGCCCCCTCACCCCCCAACCTTGGGGGGAACCTCGCTCCCCCCGAAAGCCTGCCCTGAGCCCGTCGAAGGGTCGGGGGGCTGGGGGGCCATTTTCAGGACAGGAAGTCCTCGAAGGTCAACCGTAAATCCGCTAATCCCAACCGCGGTCGTCAAGCACTCCCCTGTCACCGCGCCCAGGCCGCCACCGTCTCCACGTGATAGGTCTGCGGGAACATGTCCACGGGCTGGGCTTCGATCAGATGATAGCCGGCCGCGGCCAGGTGGACGCTGTCTCGGGCCAGGGTGGCCGGGTCACACGAGACGTAGATGATTTTGCGCGGCGCCGGGCTGGCCAGCCCTGCGATCACCTCCGGCCCCGCGCCGGCGCGGGGTGGGTCAAGGACGACCAGGTCCGCGCGTTGACCCTGCCCGATCAGCGCGGGCAACACCGCGTCCACCGCGCCCTCGTGCAAGGTGACGTTGGGCCGGTCGCCCGCGTTGCAGGCGAAATCCTCGCACGCCGAGGGCGACGACTCGATGCCGATCACCTCCGCCACCGCGTCGGCCAGCGCCAGCGCGAACAGGCCGATCCCGCAGTACGCGTCCAGCAGCACGTCATCCGGGCGAGGCTCGGCGTAGGCGGCCACGATCTCCACCAGCGCCTCCGCGCCCAGGGTGTTGACCTGGAAGAAGCTCTCGGCCGAGACGCGGTACCGCTGCCCCGCCACGGCTTCCTCGATCCAGGCATCGCCGATCAGCGGTTGTACCCCGCGGCCGGTCAACAGCGCGCACGACGCCGGCAGGTCGATCTCCAACTCTGGCGCTTCGGCGCCGGCTGCCTCGAACAGCACCAGCGCATCGCCGGTGTTGATCCCCGCGCGCAGGCCCACGCCTCGGAGATCCGGCCACGCGACATCGAGGGCGCCGTGCAGCTCGTCCAGCCGCGGGTGGAGCAGCAAGCAGCGCGCCACCGCGATCACATCGTGGCTGGCCGCACGGCGATACCCCAGTTTCCCGTCCGCCGTGAGGGCGAATTGGGCCTGGTTGCGATAGCCGTATGCCAATACTCCCTCGTCGTCGGCCAGCGCCACCACGTCGGCGACCGGCGGCGCGGCGATCCGACCCAGGCGCCGCAGTTGGTCTGCGACGATTTCGGCCTTCAACGTGGCCTGGCGCTCGTAAGCGATCTGTTGCCATTGGCAGCCGTCGCAGCGTTCCGGGCCGAAGTAGGGGCAAGGGGGCGCGACGCGGTCGGGGCTGGGCGCCAACACATCGAGCAACCGCGCCCGGGCCCAGCGCGCCTTCTCCTCGACGATCTCAACCCGCACCCGCTCGCCGGGGATCGCGTACGGCACGAATACCACCTTGCCGGCATGGCGGCCCACCGCCTCCCCGCCGTGCGCGATGCCGTGCAACACCAATTCAATGGGCTTGCCCATGTTCACCTCTCTCAAAAGACCTGACAGGTTTTCAACGATACCATTTGGGACTGGGCCTTGCGGTTTTTCAGGCACTTTTCTGGTCAATATGGCGTTCCCAAAACCTGTCAGGTCTGGCGCCTCAACTGAAATGAAATGCCCCAACCTGGTTTCTACGCTTTGGCCCTGGCATGACTCGACAGCCAATAACGCTACTATTACGAAGGGCCACAGTGTGGTTGGAGATAGGTTTGTTCGTGTTTCCCTTTGTCGGGTTTCCTCCCGCACGGCGCCTCAACTACCGATCCGTTGCGAAAGCCACCGCAACAGGGCGTTTTGGAGCCTCCGGCCAAAACGGACGGCCACGAACAGGCCCAACACGATCAGCGCGCCGGCGACCAGCCATCCTTGCCCCGCCAGGCGGTCAGCCTGGCTGCCGGCCCACACAGCCGTGAGCACGCCTGGGATGCGCCCCAGCGCGACGACTGCGATCAACGCGCGCAACGGCAAAGGGGTCAGCCCGGCCAGGAAACACGCCACGTCATCGGGTAGGAAGGGAATCAGAAAGACCAGGAAGAAGAAGCCCAGCCCGCGCCCCGCGGCGTATCGGTCCAACCGGTCGAGCGCGTGCGGGCTGACCAGGCGCACGACGAGCGGCCGGCCCGCGTAGCGCGCCAGCGCCAGCGCGGCCGTCGAGCCGATCAGCGTGGCGAGCCAACTGTACAGCGCTCCCCACCAGAAGCCAAACGCGTAGCCGGCTACCAGGTTCACCGCCTGACCCGGGATCGGCGCGGCGATGATCTGGGCCACGGTCAATCCCATCAGGGCCGCCGGCCCCCACGCGCCAGCGTCGCGCACCAACGCCATCACCCGGCTCCGGTCGGTGAACAGCCCGGCGAGCTCGCCGCGCCAGACCAGGGCGGGCACGATCACGATCGCCAGCAGCAATCCACCCAGCAGCCAGGAGATCAGGTCGCCGCGCCGGCGTGAGGCGTCGGCGTCAACCGGCGCCGGCCCGGCGAGCTCGCCGCGCTGCCCTGGCTTTTCGGCGTTCGATCTGTCCGGCGTGCTGCCCACGTCAAGCATCGGTAGCCGCCTCCACGGATAACGATCCCAGGGGGAGCTCGTCGCAGTGACACCAGGCGCCGTCATGATCGAGCACGGCATAGGCCACTTTGTCAACCCGGAAGTGGAGCGGCGTCAGCTCCGCAGAGACCACCTGACGGGCTTCGGCCAGCGCGTCCGGGGTCGCGAAAAGGCCGATGGTGAGATGCGGCACGTAATCGAACGGCAAGGGCAGCGCGTATTCGGGGAATTGCGCGGTGATGGCCGCGTGGAGCTGCCCGATCACGGCGTCCTCCTCCGGCCGTAGCCACAGGACCGCGGGCCGGGCTATGAACACCTCTGTGGTGCGCAGTGTTACCGTGAAGGGCAGGAAGCCCGCCAGCAGCGCGGCGAGCGGCGCGCGCAGCTCGTCCCAGGCCTCCTGCGGCACAAAGGGCGGATAGACCAGCGTGATGTGCGGGGGGATGGTGTGCTGGTTGGGATCGTACACGCGGCGCCAGCGATCGATCCGTTCGCCGATGGCCTCGGGCGGCAAGATGATCAGTGCGCTGTCTCCTGGGACCGGAATCCTCATCAACTCCTCCTGGTTACACGGCGTTGCGTTGCCTTGTCGTCTGGCTGCAAATCAGAGTATAATCGCGCCATGCCCGAAAACGTCAGTCACCGCTATCTCTATCTGCTGGTCTTCACCGCCGGGTTCACCACCCTGGGGATGGAACTCAGCGCGTCGCGGCTGTTGGATCCCTGGTTCGGCAACTCGCTGATCGTCTGGGCCAGCCTGATCGGGTTGATTCTGCTCTACCTGGCGTTGGGCTACTGGCTGGGTGGCCGCATCGCCGACCGGTCCCCACGGCTGGTGACGTTGCTCAGGCTGACCGGCCTCGGCGCGACCGGCGTCGGATTGGCGCCGACCGTGGCGCGGCCGGTGTTGCGGCTTGCCGCTTCCGGTATCGCCAATCTCGATGCCGGCGTGCTGGCTGGCAGCATGGCCGGCGTGGCCGTGCTGTTTGCGCTCCCCGTGACGCTGCTCGGCTGCGTCAGCCCGTTTGCGATCCGGCTGGCGCTGCGCGATGTCCACGGCAGCGGCGAAGTGGCCGGCCGCATCTACGCGCTCTCCACGTTCGGCAGCATCTTGGGCAGCTTCTTGCCCGTCCTCTGGCTGATCCCCAACATCGGTACCCGGAAGACCTTCGCCACGCTGGCCGCGGTGCTGCTGTGCGTCGTGCTCATCGGTTTCCTGCGCCTGCGCCCCAGATGGAACGCCCTGGCCGTCCTGGCGGCCCTGGGCCTGACCATCTTCCTGGGCTGGCGGCCGGCCGGGCCGATCAAGCCGGTCCAGGGCCTGCTGTACGAAACCGAGTCGGCCTTCAACTACATCCAGGTGGTGGACGCCGGCTTCGAGCGCCAACTGCGCCTCAATGAAGGCGAGGGCATCCACTCGGTCTACCGGCCCGGTGGCGGGTTGGCGGACGGCATCTGGGACGATTTCATCCTCGCCCCGGCCTTCAACCCGGCCCCCTACGACCCGGACCAGGTGCGGCGGGTTGCCATCGTGGGGCTGGCGGCCGGCACGATGGCAGCGCTCTTCACCGAGGCCTACGGACCGATCCCCATCGACGGCGCGGAGCTGGACCCCGAGATCATCGCGGTCGGCCGCGCCTGGTTCGACATGAACGAGCCGAATTTGAACGCAGTCGCCGCGGACGGACGGTGGTTTTTAGCGCATGGTAGATTGGTAGATTGGTATATTGGTAAGTTGGGCACGCCCCAATCTACCAATCTACCAGTTTACCAGTTTACCAGTTTACCAGTTTACGACCTCATTGCGGTCGACGCGTACCGGCCGCCGTACATCCCATTTCACCTGACCACGGTCGAGTTCTTCGCGCTGACCCGGGAGCGCCTGGCCGCTGATGGCGTCGTGGCGGTCAACGTCGGCCGCACCCACACCGACTACAGCCTGGTGGATGCGATCGCGGCGACGATGGCTCAAGTCTACCCCAGCGTCTACATCGTGGATGAACCGGATGCAGGCGGCCCGTTGGGCAACACCCTGGTTGTGGCCACTCGCCGGCCGACCACGCTGGCCGACTTCCACGCCAACTTGCCGCGCTTCTCGCATCCGCTGCTGGTCGAGGTCGCTCGCCGGGCCGCCGCCCGGGTCTCCGTTGCCAATCCGCCGGCCGGCACGCCGATCTTCACCGACGATCGCGCGCCGGTGGAGCAGGTGGTGCACCGGCTGGTGCTGCGGCACATGTTCGGCAAACCGCCGACGTTTGGCGCGCCGCCGACGTTTGGCGGCCAGCCATAAAGCTTTCCCCGCAGGACTCCCCTGAGCGTTTCGGCCCTAGCCGTTCGCACGAGTAGGGCTGAAAAGGCTCTGCAGCGCTTGCGCCTGGGCCAGCAGGTTTGCGTGTGGCGTGCCGTCCGGGATTTCGCAGCCGGCGGCGCTGATGCTGCGCGGCCCGCCCGCGGCCAGACAGTCCAGGGTGGCCTGTCGCACCTGCTCCGGTGTGCCGTTGAGCATCACCGCCACAGGATCGAAGTTGCCGCAGGTTGCCGCCCGATCGCCGAAAGCAGCAGCGGCTGAGCGCATATCTACCATCCAGTCCAGATCGATGATGTCGGCGCCGCACAGAGCCATGTCGGCCAGCAGGCGCGTGGTGTTGCCACAGATGTGCAGCCGGGCCAGCGCGCCCCTCTCGTGCACGGCGGCGAAGATGCGCTGCTCGTAGGGCAGGGCGAACTGGCGGTACATCACGGGTGCGATCTGCGAGCAGATCGCATCGCCCAGGCCGATGATGTCGGCGCCGGCCGCGATCTGGGCACGGGCGAACGCGATTTCGGTCTCCCCGCAGACCTCCAGCAGATCGCGCACCCACGCCGGACGATCGTAAAGATCAATCAACAGGGCGCTGACGCCGCGCAGGTCGGCCGCTTCCGCGAGCGCGCCTTCCACCCAGCCCATGATCGGCACTTCTCCACCGGCCTGTTCCCGGAAAAGGCGGATGGCCGCCAGCCGGTCGCTCATGCGCCGGCCCGCGCGGGGATCCGGTGGCCTGAGCCCGTTCAGGTCAGCGGGATCAGCCAGCAAGGGCACTCTGCAGATCGGCAAACCGTCCTCCGGGAACTCGACCTGTGCCCCGAAGTCGGCCGCCTCCCGGTATGGGTCGGAGATGGCCTGCAGGATATCCAGGGCGAAGGCTGCCTGCACGGCAAAGTTCGCCTCGCACAACACCCGGTAGTCCTGGTAATAGCGGGCGAGCGGCTGGCCGACGTAGTGGGCCGCCAAGGTCATCATGATGTTGAAATTCGGTGGACGATCCACGGGCTTGCCGCGCAGGCGCCTCGCCAGACGTTCGTGAGAATTCACTCTGCTGCTCCTCGGTTTTAGGGTTTCAAAAAACACTCGATCCCCGCGACGATGCCCGCCGCGGCTCGATCCGGCTGGCGGGTGAGAAACCGGCGATCACCGCTCAGAAAACCGGTCTCGATGATAGCGGCCGGCGTGTCGGATGCAATCTCGCGGAAGGCGTGATAGCCGCGCATGTCGTACGTGACGGTGTCTGGATGCGGTTTGAGCCCGGTGCTTGTTTCGTAGCGCGCCCAGAGACACGCGACCAACGTATCCGAGGCACGGCTCCCCCCCTCCAGGCTTGCCACCTTGAACCCGCTCAGATCGACCTCGCACGAATCCGCATGAATCGAAACGAAGGCGTCAGCCCGATACCCACGCAACCGGTCGTCGAACTCGGTCAGCAGATCGACGCGCGCGCCGCGGCGTTGCAATGCGCGCGCCACGGCATCCGCCACGGCCTGGTTGATCTCGACCTCGGTCAGGCCATCGGGGCAGACCGCGCCCGAGTCGTTGCCGGCATGTCCAGCCACGATGCCGATCTGCCGGCCGGCCAACGTTTGCGGCGGGCCGAAGATGGCTTGCAACCAGCTCGGACCTTCACCCGCGCGCGCGGCCATCCAGCTTGCCGCAATGACTGCCACCACCGCCACCGCGGTCATTGCTAGAAGCACGCGTTGTGCCCGGCGCAAAACGCCAGCTCGCAAGCCGTTGGTCATGGCCCTAACCCGGACAAACCAGAAGTAACCAGACAAGTGCCATCAGAGAACTCTCATCTCTCGTGCGGGGATTCAACTGGTTAGACCCTAACCCGGACAAGCCGGAACCAAAAAGACGACAGCCGCCACTCCCAAAATCCTTGCACAAAAAACAGGAATTTCGGGGGTTAGGCACCATCATACCCGCAACTTGCCGTTCGTGCAATCTGCTCGATCTCGGGGTCTGATCTCGCGGCCCGAGATCGGGAGAGCGCAACGCGTTGTAACTGCTCAGCCTGGCGCACTCTCAGGGATTGAAATCCCTGTCTGAAGTTGAAAAAGTGGCCGCAGCCACTGGTCGTCAGCCGCTGAGGCGGCTTCTCAGGTTCAGCCAGTGAATTCGATTCACTGGGCTGAGCAGTTACAACGCGTTTGACTTTTCAGCGCGCCGCGGTTATAGTGA
>MNXL01000348.1:5735-14652 GCA_001871755.1 Anaerolineae bacterium CG2_30_64_16 | reverse complement strand
GAGACCGGCCCGAGCGCTGGCACTGGACGTGAGCCAATCCGATTTTTGGACGCGAGATCGCGTCACTGGATCCCCAACGAGGGGAACTGGCCGGTTGCCAGGGCGCCGATCTCGCGTATTGTGACCAGGCCCACCAGGAGCAGCAACAGCCCGAAGCCGATCAGGTGGATCAAGCCCTCCTGAGCCGGCTCGATCCGCTTGCGTCGGATGGCCTCGACCAGCACAAACAGCAGGCGACCGCCATCCAGCGCGGGGAGCGGCAACAGGTTGGTGATGCCCAGCGCCGCGCTCAGCAGCCCCGTGAACCACAACACCGGTTCGAGCGAGTCGATGGCGATGGCTTTGCGGACCACCTCGCCGGTGGTGGCAGCGATGCCGACCGGGCCGAGGAACCCGGCGTCGCTGATCGGCCGGCCCTCTCGGATCAGCGTGGCCGGGATGCTGAAGGTCATCCAGATGACGCTGCCTGTGATGGCGACGCCATCGCGGGCGGCTTCCCAAAGCGTTGCCGGTCGCAGCGCGACCGTGATTTGGAGTCCCAGCGCCCCCTCCCCTTTGGGTGGGCTGGCGCGCGGCGTCATGGTGACGTGCAGCGTCTCGGTTGCGCCGGAAGCGGCAGCGGTGCGCTCGATTTCGTAGGTCACCGGTTGGCTGAGGTTGGCCTGCGTGTGCTTTAGCAAGTCATCCAGAGATGTCAGGGCCGTGTCTCCAGCCACTATGATGCGATCCCCCATCTGCAAACCGGCCACCTCAGCGGGTGAGCCGGGGGCAATGCCCGCGACGATCACGCCGGGGCGGCTGGTATCGGGCACGCCGGTCAACAGGGTCAGTCCGGCAAACAGGATGATCGCCAAGAGGAAGTTCATCCCCGCGCCCGCCAGAAGGGTTGCCGTGCGCGCAAGCTTGGATGCGGCCGCAAAGCTGCCCGGTTCAGTGGGGTCCTCCTCGCCGCGCATGCGCGCAAAGCCACCGAAAGGGATGAGGTTGATGCTGTACAGGGTGCCGTCGCGCACGCCCAACTTGAACAGCCGCGGCGGGTAGCCGAAGCCGAACTCCTCCACCACGATGCCGTTGCGCTTGGCAACCAGCAGATGCCCGAGCTCGTGCGCGAACACGATGACGCTCATGACAATCAAGAACGATACGACGGTCAAAGCCATACCCATTTCACTCCAGTCTACTCGGCGGCGACAAGACCGAACTGCCGCCGTGCTTTCCGATTATACCCCGCACCCAACTATCTGGCAACTGGGTTCAGCGCGTGATGCGGGTGCCGGCGCGGGCCTGTGGGTCCGTCAACACGGTCCGCACCAGACCCGGCGCGAGCCCGGAGATGATCTGCACCGCGGCCAGCGCAGGGGTTGCCTGCGCCAAAGCCAGCATCTCGGTCACCTTGGCCGCCATCCCGCCGGTCACATCCACCCCGCGGGAGCCCCCCAACACCTGCATCAGCGCAGGCAGCCGGGCGGGTGTGATCTCCTCGATCAGCCCGGCCGGCGCCCCGCTCGTCGGGTCCGCAGACAAAACACCGGCGACCTCGCCCACCAGCACGACGCGGTCCGGCTCCAGCCGGGGGGCCAGCCAGCGAAAGATCTCCTCGGTCGAGACGATGACGCCGCCGCGCACGTCGTCCAGCGCCACATCGCCATAAACGACCGGCGCCAGACCGTTTGCCAGGGCTACGCGTAGCGGACGTTCGTCCAGCGCGATCAGTTCCCCAGCGCGGCAGCGCGCCGAGGCGGAGGGTTGCACCGGCAGCGCTGGCACGCCGGCATCCCACAACGCCCCGACCACCAACCGATTTAGCTCGGCCGCGACACTGGCCGTCTCCGCATAGCCGCGCCAGCCCGCCGGTGTGGTCACGCCATCTCGCGTGCCGCGTGCGCGGGCAATCACGTGCCCGAATGACCCGCTGCCGTGCCCGATCAACAGCCGCAAGCCCGGCCGGCCAGCCAGCGCGCCGGCGATCTCGTCCGCCAGGCGGGCCAACACATCGCCACGCAACGCGCGCGGCCGGGTCTTGTCGGTCAGCAGCGAACCGCCCAGCTTGAGGAAAACCAGTTCGTTCATGGCTGTGTTGTCTCAGATCGGGTGACCGGCACGGTTGACGAGGACTGCATACTGCATGGTTCGTTCCCAGGGTTTTTCCAGAAGGCACATCACGCAATCAGCCATCGCAAATCCGAAATCCGAAATCTCAAATCTCAAATCGTCTATCCCCGTCTCACCATCACCGCCCCATCCTCGATCGCCACCCAGTCGCCGGTGTGGATCGCGCGGACGTCTATCTGGTCCACCATCGGGATGTCCGCGATGATCGCGCCCACGGCGACGATGGCCTCGCTCTCCGCGTTGAGCATGGCGATCGGCGCATGCCCGCTCCGGCGCAGGCGCAAGAGGGTGTACGAGCCGACGGTGCTGCCCTTGCCGGTGGGAAACACCAGCACCGTGCCGGCCACGGATTGCCCTTGCAGCGGGTGGCCCGGTTCCAGCACCACGCCGGTATCCGGGTCGACGCCGCCCAGGAACCCAATCGGCGCGGGGGAGACCAGCGCCCGGCCCTCGCCGCGTCCGCCGTGGATCACGCGACCGTGGAGTGTGAGTGTTTCAGTCATGATTGTTTTCGGTCTGCGATCTCGCTGCCGCCATCACCGCCTGCAACAGCGTCTCGTCACTTTCGGGCAGCACGGTGCGCGGGTCGAGCAGCAGTTGGCCGTCGGCGATGCGACCGATCACCGGCGGCTCCCCGGACCGGAGCGCGGTCGCCAGGGCGTCTGGCGCGGGAGTGGTGATGGCCAGCGCGCGAGTGGGCAGCTCTTCGCCGGGCAACGAGCCGCCTCCGACGGTCGAGAAGGCCGCCACCACGGTCGCCGGGATGCCAACCTTATGCAGCGCGGCGGCCCAATCTGCGGCGCGCGCGGCCAACGCGTCCGGCGGCGTGGCGATCATCTGCCACACCGGCACCTCGCGCTCGGCCTCCCCCCGCACGTAGTGCAGCAACGTGGCCTGGAGCGCGGCCAGTGTGCTCTTGTCCACCCGCAGCGCACGCGCCAGCGGGTGCTGACGCAGTTGTGCGACCAATTCCTTGCGACCGACGATCAGCCCGGCCTGTGGCCCGCCCAGCAGCTTGTCACCACTGAAGGTGACCAGATCGACGCCGGCCGCCACGCTTTGCTGGACCATCGGCTCCGGGGCCAGGCCGTAGCGCGATGTATCCAACAGCGAGCCGCTGCCCAGGTCGTCCATTACCTCTACGCCGGCCGCGTGGCCCAACGCCACCATCTCGGCCAGCGGCGCCTCGGCGGTGAAACCGATCACCCGGAAGTTGGAGGGGTGGGCGCGCAGCAGGAGCGCGGTCTCCGGGCCGATAGCGGCCTGAAAATCTGCGGGGTGGGTGCGGTTGGTGGCGCCCACCTCGACCAGGCGGGCGCCGCTTTGCCGCAGCACGTCCGGGATGCGAAACCCACCGCCGATCTCCACCAGTTGGCCGCGGGAGATGATCACCTCCCGGCCGCGGGCCAGCGCGGAGAGGGCCAGGAAGACCGCGCCGGCGTTGTTGTTGACGACCAGCGCCGCCTCAGCGCCGCTCAGCGTGCACAACAACCCTTCGGCGTGCAGATAGCGGGAGCCGCGTGTGCCCGCCTCCAGGTCGTATTCCAGGTTGCTGTAGCCGCGGGCGACCGCGTCCATCGCCGCGCGGGCCGCCCGGCTGAGCGGCGCGCGGCCCAGGTTCGTGTGGATGATCACGCCGGTCGCGTTGATCACCTCGTACAGGGTGCCGCGTGCCATTTCGGCCAGCCGGCGCAACGCGTCCTCGGCCAGTGGTGTCAAGTCCGGCACGTCTCCACCGACCTGGAGGGCGGCACGGGCGGCTGTCAAGGTGGCGCGGGCCGCCTCGACCGTCAGGGCCCGGCCGTGCTCGGCCATCGCAGCTTGCAACACTTCATGGGCCAACAGACGATCCACACTGGGCAGTTGACGCCGCGGATCGCCGGCCGCAGACAGGTCGTTAACCATGGAAAACCTCCACCGTTCTCTGACAACAAGAAACCAGGTTTCTCGAAACCTGGCTTCCGGCTAACACGCGTTGGCGTTGACTCCCATCAGGTCGGATCGTTACAACTGCGCAACTTCGTTATTGGATTGCTTTGACCTCACGGAGATACCGCTCAAGTCTGGTCACAAAATGCTCTGCATCGGATAGTCGCTGACGAGCCATTTCTTCGGTGACTGTCGTCCTGTCGTTGTAGTCACTGTCCTCGCGACTCTTGCGCAATAGCAGGAAAAGCTTCCCATATTCGGCTTCCAGATGCCCCCGCTTGATCAGCAGCTCGTGAAGCCCAGCTTCGACACCAGAGTGTTTGCCACGGATCACCCCAAGTGTCAGCAGCGCAGCAGTCGTTGTCAGGAATGCAGCATAGTACGCTCGTGAGCAAGCGATACGATACAGTCCACTCTCGATGAGCTGTTGTGTCGCACGTAACTCTTCGCCAGTGCGCGCTACGCGGATCTGGACGACGGCGGCCGTGGCTTCGTCCACAACTCCACTCCTTCGGCGCTGATGTTGCGATAGATCGGCGCGTGATGATCCTGCCACCAGGTATAATCAGCGGCATCTACCACCAACGGTGAAAGGATGACCCCGTATTCCAGCATAGGATCGAACGCAACGAGCGCCACCGCATCTCGCAGACGCCAGTCGCCATCATTCAAGACGACCAGTACGTCCAGGTCAGACTCGGGGTCGAAATCCCCCCGGGCCTTGGAGCCGAACAGCACAACATGCACCAGCCGGTCGCCGTACTCCCGGCACAGATCGGCGACAAAGTCCTCCAAAGCCGCTCGTTCGGCGTTTGTGAGATGTAGCGTTTCTTGGTTCATCTGAAGACGGCCCTAACCCGGACAAGCCGGAACCAAAAAGACGACAGCCGCCACTCCCAAAATCCTTGCACAAAAAACAAGAACTTCGGGGGTTAGGCACTACTGCGCTGATGTAGCGATAGATCGGTGCGTGATGATCTTGCCACCACGCATAATCGGCCTAGGGTTCAACCGCCGCCGAATTAGTGAGATTCTGCTCGCGAGCGCGCATGGTAGAGCTTGTCCCTTCGTGCCTCAGGGCAAGCTCTGAGCGCAATCGAAGGACGGTCGGCTGGAACCGCATGCCAGGCGGATTTGGGCTTGAGGAATATCAAGCCGCTGCGACCGTTTGTAACATGGTAGGGACAAAAACCTCGTGCAAGCGACTGGTCGGAAGAGTCATCCCCTCCGTTTCCACGAGTTGGAAGAAAGCAGCCAGCGGTGCGCTTTGGAGCAAAGCCGTGACAGTGGCGCGCACCTTAAGCGGGGCGCGTGCCAATCCATCCAGGCGGAGCGGCGATCGGCGGCTGGCCTGCACCAAGGCTCCATAGCTCAGTACAACCAACTGGAGTGGCTTGGCGGTTTCAGGGTTGTAATAGAGCACAATCTGGTCTGTCAATTCGACGCCAGTATGTTTTTGCCCCGTAGCCTCAACAAACGTGACCGAAAGAATATCACCCTCGGCATCATAGTGGATCGATTTCATGGCATCACCATCTTTCAACCAAGTAGGCTGTCAATACAAAGTTGTTGGCCTCAGCAGGAGTGCCTTGCCAGCTACACTTTGCCACTACTACGATATGCGTGTAGGGCGATGGCAAGCTGGAAAAGCCAAGCGTATACTTGAACTTGGCGGGGTCAAAAGGGTCTTGCTTGCGCCGACCTTGCCGCAGCGTCTCCAGCGCGCTTTCGAGCAGGTCTTTGTGCATGCCGGGGTGATCGAGAGCATGTTCCCAGCGTTCCCGAGTCAGGTAGATCTGGCGTCCCTCCCGGTCTTGCACGAAAATCGGCCAGACACGGCTGTGTTGCGCTGCCACGGCATTCAACCTATGTCTTGAGAACGGCCTACATGCTGCCCTGCCCTTCCGATGAAGACGGCCGGGGCACAAATCGCCATCGCTAATCCGAAATCCGAAATCGACAATCCGAAATCGGCAATCCGAAATCGACAATCGTCTTGGTGGGCGAAAAGGGACTCGAACCCCTGACCTCCTCGGTGTAAGCGAGGCGCTCTAACCAACTGAGCTATTCGCCCAAACGCCACATTTCCCTCAGGCGAAAACGATTATACGTCTTCGGACAGCAACTGTCAAAGTAGGGTTGTCACTCCAGACTCAACCGCCGCCTCTGTCTTCAGCCGGCAAGAGCACCGTTCGGCTGCGCCCGCCGCCTTCGTCCGGGCCGACAACCCCCATCTCCTCCAACTGTTCCATCAGGCGCGCCGCCCGCGGGAAACCGATGCGCAATTGGCGCTGGAGCAACGACGCGGAGATCTGGCTCTTGGTTTGCAGCAGCGCCAGCGCCTGCTCCAACAATTCGTCCCGCTCCTCCATTTCGTCCATCAGGCCGACCCAGGGCGCGACCTGCGGCACGTCCGCTTCGTCCTCCTCCTGGCTGCTCTTCCAGAAGTCCACAATCGCATCGATCTCCCGGTCGGAGACGAAGCACCCCTGGATGCGGGCCAGCTTGGCCGAGTCGGGCGCCATGAAGAGCATGTCACCGCGGCCCAGCAGCTTCTCCGCGCCGGGCGTGTCCAGGATTACGCGGCTGTCGGTCTGTGAGGTGACCGCGAACGCGATGCGCGCGGGGAAGTTGGCTTTGATCAGCCCGGTGATGACATCGACGCTGGGGCGTTGGGTGGCCAGCACCAGGTGGATGCCGGTGGCGCGCGCCATCTGGGCCAGCCGGCAGATCAGGCGCTCGATATCGTCCGCGGCCGTCATCATCAGATCGGCCAGCTCATCGATCACCAGTACGATGTAGGGTAGGGCCGGCAGCGCGCGATTTTTGGCCGCCTTGCGATTGTACTCGGCGATGTTGCGCACGCCGTGTGCGGCGAAGGTCCGGTAGCGTTCGTCCATCTGCAGCGTCAGCCACGTCAGCGCGCCGGTCACCTGGCTGGTGTCGGTGATGACCTGCCCCAGCAAGTGCGGGATGCCGTTGTAGGCCGGCAGCTCGACCATCTTGGGGTCCACCATCAGCAGGCGCACCACGGCGGCGCGGTTGTTCATCAGCAGGCTACACACGATGGCGTTGATGCACACCGATTTCCCTGAGCCGGTGGCGCCGGCGATGAGCAGGTGGGGCAATCGCGTCAAGTCGACGACCACGGGATCTCCCGAGACGTCCCGGCCCAGCGCTACGGCCAGCGGTGACCCGGCCTTCGCAAACTCACGCGATTCCAGGATGCTGCGCAACGAAACCAGCGTTTTTTCGGTGTTGGGGACCTCGACGCCCACGTAGGGCCGGCCCGGCACCGGCGCTTCGATGCGGATGGAGGCGGCCGCCAACGCCAGGGCCAGGTCGTTGCTCAACCGCAGGATGCGGACCACGGAAACGCGCCGGCGCCGGATTTCGCCGCTGCGTAACTCCCGCACGATCTCGCCGGGCTCCAACCCGAACTGGGTGACGGTCGGGCCTTCCCTGACACTGACGACCTCTACTGGCACACCGAACTCGGCCAACGTCTGTTTGAGGATCTGCGCGCGTTGGCGCACATCCGCGTTGGGGTTGGCGCGCCCGTTGTCCGGCCGCAACAGATTCAGGGGTGGCAGCGTGTCGGGGCGCTTGCGCCGCGGCGCGCGGTCCTTTGCCGGCGATTGAAGCGGTTCTGGCTCAGCGTCGGATCTGAGCAGGCCCCGGCCACGCAGGCGCGCGGGTCGCGGCTTCCCGGTCACCTCGTCGAAATCATCCCCGTAGTCGGCGTAGTCGGCCGACATGGCGCCGGGTCGCAGGTTGCGCAGGAGGTTCACCAGCCGGGTTCCCACAGTAGCCCACGCGTCCGCGACCCAACTGGGCACGCGAATCAGGCCATCCGAGATGCCGTCACCCAGCCCGCGCGCCCTGCCGCTCCCACGCGGCCTCGCCAGCCGGGTCCAGGTCGACGGCAGGGCATACCAGAGCCGCCAGAGCGCGATCACCAGCCCGCCGATGCCGATCACCCAGACCAGCACGGGAGGCAACAGCAGTCCAAAGAATTCGCTGACGGCCCAGCCGACCACGCCCCCGCCCCGGCCGGCCAAAGCCGCATCCAACGGTTGGGTTTCACCGAGGTGCGTGAGCATCAGGAGCGACAGCAGGCCCACTTCGCTCCAGGCGACCGCTGCCCAACGGACCTGCCACCCCATCTTGCCGGCAAAGGTCAGCGCGATGCCGCCGACCACCAACATCACGACGATGACGAACGCGCCCCAGCCCAAGAGCACGCGCAGCGGCGCCGGCTCCGCGCCCGTGAAGAGGCCCGGCGCCAACAGCATCAGCGTAACCAACCCGATGGCCAGAAACGCCAGGCCCAGGGTTTCGTCCTTGGGGAGTCTCACGTCACTTCCATCTTGTGGGCCAGCATGTCGGCGCAGCGCAGCGTCAAGGCCAGCCGATGCCGCGCGCCATCGACGAGTAACACGCGCGCGCGCACCCGATCCCCTTCCTTGACGACGTTGCGCGGGTGCATGAAGCTGCCTTCGGCCAGCTCCGAGATGTGAATCAGCCCCTCCAGCCCCGCTTCCACCCGGGCAAAGGCGCCAAAATTGACCACGTTGGTGATGACGACATTCACCATTTGGCCGGCCTGATAGCGCTCTTCGACCCCGTGCCAGGGATCGGGTCGCAGCCGTTTCAGGCTCAGGGACACCTTCTGCTCGTTGGGGTGCACGTCCAACACCAGCAGCTCTACCTCATCACCGGGGCGCACGACCTCCTCGGCTGATCCGACCCGCCCCCAGGAAAGCTCGGAGATGTGGATCAGGCCCTCGAAGCCGCCCAAATCCACGAACGCGCCGAAGGCGCACAGATTGGTGATTTGCCCGCGGCAGGTTTGCCCCGCCTTGAGGGTGCTCAG